>CAYMVZ010000025.1:0-24961 GCA_964394335.1 uncultured Nitrospinota bacterium
CCGATAAATGCATTCGGGAATGACAAATAGGGCATAGCCTATTAACTCTGACCTGCCCCTCAGGGCCAGGTTTTAAACGCTTAAATAAAAATCATTCAAGTGTAATGGCAATCTTCACACCATTTTAAAAAGTTGGAACTTGTCGCAAATGAGTAGACTGCCTCAAGTGAGTGGAGCCAAGCTCTCCAACACTATAAAACCTTGTTTTTTTTAGGAAGATTTAGTTAATGCACCGGGGTTAATGTTTGTTGATAACTTTGTTAAGGCGGCGGGAAGTTTATTAACAAAAGTTTTTATATCATCACGTACTTTCCGGTAATGGTTAAGCGCCTCTTCTTCGGTTTTAGAGTTTGCCGCCAGTTTCGGCGGGTCATCAAACCCAACGTGGATTGTTTTTGTTTTCCCGGGAAATAGCGGGCAATGTTCCTTCGCATGACCACAAAGTGTAACAACGAAATCAAATTGCACGTCTTTTAATTTATCCACATGTGTGGATTCGTGGTGAGAAATGTCAACACCTGCTTCAGCCATAACCTTGACCGCATTAGGGTTTAAACCGATAGTTTTAATACCTGCCGAATAGGATTCGATTTCATTACTCTTCAGAAACCGTGCCCATCCCTCCGCCATTTGGCTTCTGCAGGAGTTCCCTGTACACAAAAACAACACTTTTATTTTTTCTGATTCTTTAATGCTCTCCCTCCATTTTGTCGTCATCACCGTTCTGATCCAAATTGTCTCCTCCTGTCAATGATTTCAATTCCAAGCTTTTTATTTGAGGTAACGAAGCACCGATGATTCCTTCCATATCTCCATACATCCCGCTAATGTTATGAACTACCCTTTCAATTTGTTTTTCTCTTTTCGACCAATTTTTTGTCATCGCTCTTTTTTCCTGGTCTAAATCCTTTTTCATAGACACAAAAGTTTCCACCATCGCTTCAATTTTCTGCCTGAATTCTGGGCCGGACAGATAGTTATAGAGCACTTCCATTTTTTCATTTTTACCCACCACCGCCATTTTAGTGTTTGCAACTTGAATAAGACTTAGCCTTAACGCGGTAGCAAGCCCAATAATTGAAGCATGATTGGTAATCCAAACGCCTTTAAGAAGGGCAAAGTTTTTTATCTCTTTTGGCAGGGTTGTTGACATTAAAACCGCAATTTCCGCTTTGACTTCTCTCTGATCATCTTTCAGTTTTTCTATCCAGCCGTTACTCCATGCCTTTGTCCGTTTCAACTCCCAGATAATTGTTCCCGAATAATGTCCTGATTGGCTATGAACTTTTTGCAGTATATCGGCTCCTCTTATTCCCTTTGGCACCGGCTCTATTTGATCCAGAGGAAAGTTTGATTTCAAAATGTCCTCAAGTTCAAGTTCTAAAACTTCCCCCTGAGTCTGCTGTGACCCCTGCTCTGCTTTTCTTTTTAATTCCTCGATTTGCGTTCTCATATCATTTATCTGCTTTTCCTTTTCCCGGTCTTTAAGCCTGTGATCCTCAGACGCCTTCATCAGGATTTCATCTTGAATCTTCTTTCTTTCTTCATCAAGTTTTCTGGTCATTTCCAACTCAAAGTTTTTTTTACCCTCTTCAAGTCTCCGTCTATCTTTTCTAAGTTCCAGTTCAGCTTTTTGGGATTCTTGTAATTGTTTTTCTTTTTCCTCTATCTCTTCGCTCAGGTCTTTTAATTCAACATTAACAGATTCTTTTGCCTTCTGTTTCGCTTCCCTTTCTATTTTTTCTTTTTCAAGTTTTACCTTTTCCGCGACCTGTTCATTCAGCGATTTTTTTGAATTTTCGAGTTCTTTTTCTTTAAGCAAAAGGGATTGTTCCATTTTAGAAAGCTGCTGTTCTTTCTTTTTAGATTGATCCTCAAATTCTTTTTGCAGCTTTTCCCGCATTTCATGAAAAATTGCTTCAGAAAGAGGTATTTCCTTATTACAATACGGACAGGTTATGACTTGTTCAGACATACTATATTCATAACACATCTTCACAGTTAAGGACAATAAGTTAGTACCTGAATCTTGCATGATGAATTTTTAAAAGGTATTTATCTTAAGAGGGTCTCATTGCTTCAGCTATTATGACGCAAAAAAAAGTTAACCCAATTGGAGAAACTGATATTTATTATATATTTTTTAAAATTCATCACCTAAAGGCGCACAATTCCACCGAATCTGCTATGTTATCAAGCACTTGAAGTAAAATACTACGACTGCGTACTTGATGCCTTGCAACTCCGGTAAACTTGTGCGTGCAAGATTAGGTAATAGCAAAGTTTTGACTTCTAATAATCTGTGTTTTACATTGTTTATTCGCAATCGACTCACTTTTTAATAGAGATTGACATCAAACACAAAGTTTTGTAGACTTGTCTATAGACTAGTCTTACAAGGAGGTTACAAATGAGAAAAGTTGGTTCTTATGAAGCAAAAACGCACTTCGCAAGGCTTTTGGATGAAGTATCTCGTGGGGAGCGAATTTCTATAACCAGAAAAGGTAATCCTGTTGCCATGCTTGTTCCTATAACACCCGGAGGAAAACCTGATCCAAAGTTAGTCATAGAAAAAATTCGATCTTTTAGAAAAGGCAAAAAGTTGGGCGGATTATCAATACAAGAAATGATTAATAAAGGAAGAAGATATTGAAAGATTTTGTTTTAGATTGTTCTGTAGCAATGAGTTGGTGTTTCGAAGATGATGCCAATAAGTTTACTGATGCAATTTTAGACGGGTTTTCTAATGGGCGTGCATTTGTGCCTTCCATTTGGACCCTGGAAGTAGCAAACGTAATCCTTGTTAGCGAACGCTATAAACGTATTACAAAAGCCCAGTCTCTGCAATTTGTCGAATTATTGCGCGGACTTCCGATTGTTATCGACGAAAGTACTCCTGATAGAGCCATGGGGGATATACTTTCACTTGCCCGTCAGCACAATTTGTCATCTTACGATGCCTCATACCTGGAACTTGCAATGCGTAAAGGGATTTCGTTGGCAACGCAGGATAATATATTAAAGAAGGCTGCTCAAAAATGTGGTGTACATCTCAAACCTT
This sequence comes from uncultured Nitrospinota bacterium, assembly GCA_964394335.1. Taxonomy (GTDB): domain Bacteria; phylum Nitrospinota; class Nitrospinia; order CAJXCL01; family CAJXCL01; genus CAJXCL01. The sequence continues at coordinate 3,062 of CAYMVZ010000025.1, forward strand.
CCAAACCCAATGAATAAAATCATTACTGCTTTTCAATTTCTTACAATACTTCCTCTAAAAGTAAAAAGCTTTCAACAAGAATTATTGGCTGAATCTACCATCTACTTCCCTTTAGTCGGTCTTACTCTCGGCGTGGGGTTGACAGGCTTGGAATACTGCCTTTCTCCATTTCTTCCGATTGATATTACCGCTATTATTCAGGTTGCTTTCTTAGCCCTGATTACCAGGGGTCTGCATATTGATGGTTTTGCCGATACATTTGATGGACTGGGATGTGTAAAATCTCCTAAAGAAAAACTGAAGGTTATGAAAGACAGCCGGATAGGTGCCATGGGTGCCATATCCGTAATCTTTCTTGTACTGTTAAAATATAATTCAATCGCTTTTATCGACCAAAGTGTAAAGATATACGCCCTCCTGGTGTTTCCGATGGCAAGCCGGTGGACAATGGTGCTGACTATTCTTTATAGCAGCCAGATGAAACATACCGGGCTGGGGAGCAAATTTCAGAAACAGATAAAAGAAAAACATTTCATTCTATCATCTATCCTGCCTTGCCTAATCGTGGTTTATCTATTTGATATTATAGGCTTAACAGCTTTAATTGGAATTGCTATTTTTGCAACTATAATTTATCAATTACTGTTAAATTCGTTTGGAAAGATTACCGGCGACCATTTTGGATTTATAAATGAGTCAATAGAAGTATTAACTTTGATGATATTTTTAATGCTTTGATCTTTCTAATATTGGGACGCGGATTTATTCAACGCGACCAGGGACCACAACCAAAAATAAATTTACCGCTGAGCTCGCGGAGAACGCTGAGAAAAATCATTATTATAATTCTCTCTGCGACCTCGGCGTCCTCTGCGGTAATAAATATTTCAATAAGTTAGTAGAGATCTGCAGGATATAAAAAAATACTTTAAAAGGAAATCGAGGAAAGATCAGTTACCAAATGTCTTTTTGGCCTTACAAGGATTGAGTCGCTTTTATCATAGTTTTTCAGATGTTTTAAAGCGGATTCTCTGCTGCGCGTGGCATAGCAGTAACAACAGCCGAAAGTACAGGTTTCATAGGTCCCTATATCAATCGATTCAAAACAGGCGCACTCTTTTCTTGTGGGTCTCTTTTTCCAGTTACCATAGGAAAGTGAAAGATATTCAGGGCCAATGCAGCTTCCTTTCGGAATGCCCGCGGACTGCAAGGAATTATCACAACAACTCCTGAGCTTTATTCCATTTTTTTCGGCTATTTCTCTCAAAGTTTTTGCCAATTTTATCTTTCTTTCCATAGAAGGATTATCGAACCGGACTCCATGATGTTCGTTGATTTTTTTAAAATTACCACGTGATTTTTCATAAAACTGGATAAAAGAAATGGTGCATATCCCTGTACTTCTTTTGAGTTTATTTGCTATAAAAGAAAAATTCTTGATGTGAAAGGCTTCAGAAGTCAGGCTGCTCAGGATTACAGGATCATATCGCCAGTGAACAGCTTCCGCTCCTATTTTTTCCGACAGGTTTATAAATCGTTCGATTGACTTTAAGAGAGGAGGCGTGTGTGATTCTATAGGAGTTGGATAGCCGGTAATTGTAAAATGGAAATAAAAACAATACCCACGATCTTTCAGTTCATTAATGTGCTTAAACAGAGGAAAGGGATTTCGAGTCCAGAATATCAGGCCGTCGCAATCTTCAGGTTTTAAGGAAACCTCTCGAATTTTTCCTCCGTATGGGGTCTGAAAATGACAATATCCTTCCTTCAGTCTGTTTAGCAACCATGGTGTATGAAATGCGGGGATATCTCCGCGCCTGCTGATACTGATTATCCTGGGTACAGCCATTGGTATTTTGAAGCTCCCCGCAGCAAGCTGCCACAGCGCTCGCTAAACACTTTCAAAAGGGCAAGAGTTTATCTGTACCTTTTTTTTGCCACAAAGTCACAAAGCCACCATAAAAAGATTCTTTAATTTTTTATTACTTCATAATCAACTTTGCAAACATCATCAGAAATCTCTTTGATGAACTCTACAACTTTAATATGATCTGGGTGAATACTGTATTTTTCTACGTCTTCCCATGAGCTAAAATCCGAATTCAGCGCCAGATCAAATGAATTTGGTTTTTTGCCAATATCAAATCCCACCTCCAGCCGCTCTATTAAAGGTATTTTTTTCTTCAATGTTTTTAGATCTTCCACAAGTTTATTTTTTTGCTCCTCAGTTATCCCTGATTTAAATTTAAAAAAAACAATATGTCGAATCATTTATAAAAATCCTCCGTTCATGAAAAGTTTAATTGTAACATCTTTAATTTTGTTATACATATCTATAAATTAAAATAGGGATTATAATTATTAATAGAGCTTAACTTTTTCAGGATGGAAGACATGAGAGAAGTTAAAAACAGATCTTTTTTTGAACATTCAGTAATAAATAAAATGCCGGAAAACGAGCATGAACAGGTTGTTTTTTGCGAGGACAACAAAACAGGCTTAATGGCAATTATCGCTATCCACAATACCGTCCTTGGTCCAAGCCTCGGTGGCGCCAGGATGTGGCATTATAAAAATGGACTGGAAGCCACCCGGGACGCATTAAGATTATCCAAAGCAATGACTTATAAAGCTTCTGTCGCGGGATTAAACCTTGGCGGTGGAAAGGCCGTAATTATTGATAATTCTATAAAAAACAAGACACCGGAATTGTTCCGCAGGTTTGGGAAGTTTATTGAAAGTCTCAATGGAAAATATATAACAGCCGAAGATGTAGGCACTTCATCAAATGACATGAAATATATTAAAATGGAAACGAACCATGTGACCTGTTTACCGGAATCCACAGGTGGTGGCGGAGACCCTTCTTCAAAAACCGCTTATGGTGTTTACATGGGAATGAAGGCATGCGCGAAACTATGTTTCGGAAACAAGGACCTTGACAGCAAAATAATTGTTGTCCAGGGAGCGGGGCACGTTGGCACGCACCTCCTTGAATGGCTTGTTAAAGAAAACGCGAAGGTTTATATAAGCGATATCGATGAAGAAAAAGTAAAGGAAGCAGTTAAAAAATATAATGTGGAATCTGTAGGTGTCAATGAAGTTTATGATATGGAAATGGATATCTATTCGCCATGCGCGCTTGGCGCTACCGTGAACAACAATACATTAAACAGATTAAAATGTTCAGTCATAGCAGGAGGAGCTAATAATCAGCTGGCTGACGAAAACGTCGACGGAAAAATGATAATGGAAAAAGGGATTATTTACGCTCCGGATTTTGTGATAAACGCGGGTGGTTTGATCAACTGTTACTCAGAAGTTATCGGTTACAACAGGGAGTATGTTCTTAATAAAGTGGAAAATATTTATTTCACTGTGCTGGACATATTAAAAAAATCAAAAGAAGAAAATACACCTGCTGATCTGATTGCGAAGAGAATCGCAGAACAGAGAATTAATGAGGCAATAAAATAAAAAAGAGTAACTTCTCAATAATTTGAGTCGGGTTCTCATTCAGACGCTGCGTTGCTGGATGATTTGCATATCAACCCCATAAAGCGGCAAGCTGTCGGTCCCACAATTGAAGCTCCCCGTAACAGACAGGCTTTGTCATAATACAAAAAAACGCATATTTGTCATTCTGAACGAAGTGAAGAATCTTATAAAATCAACCAGTTAAAAAAAGAGATTCTTCGGCTAACGCCTCAGAATGACATTGCTCTCTTTGTCACTCCCGAATGCATTTATCGGGAATCCAGGAATGTTTCTGTGCGGATTCCCGATAAAGCTTTTCCTCGCACGTTTCCCGCTTAAAGCATGCGAGGTCAAGCTTTAAGGGGATTCAGGGGGTTGTGTAATGCTAATTTTTTTTGGAGTGCAATGACCGTGTCATTGCGTATTAAGCTGAACTCTGGCACCTGACCCCCCTGACAACTGATTTATTGATATCTGTCTTCAGTTATAAACATGCAGTCAAACGGAAACCTGACCCCTTTTTCAGATTAACAAACCTTTATTTAATCCAATGAAAACTATTGTAGACACCATTAAAAAGATTAGACACCTCAATGATACACCATCAATATAAGAAGAATAAAATATTCTGAAAGGAAGAGCCTAAAAATACAGCATAAAGGATATCTTTTTGTTTTTTAAGACTATTTTAAAGAATCTCAAAAAAATCCTTCCCCCCGTTAAATGATTGAGTAAAAAAATGTTTTGGCAAAATTTTTGCTTTATTTAAAGGTCAAAGGCTTCCAGGCCTTTAAATTAATTTTTTGATAATGAGGAGTTTTAACTCAAATGGAATGCGCAATGATTGAAAAACCTCAAAAAAACACAAATATAGTATTTCAATTTACAATATCACTCATTATTTTAATGGTCTTTTCAGGTTGTGCCAGAAATCTTCCTTTATACAAATTACCTCCGGCAGAGATACCGGAAAAGCAGCTTAAACAGCTAATAAAGAAAGCAGAAATGCAATTGGATCACTTCAGAAACGAGTGTATTCCAGCAACAGAACAATGTTTGGAGAAAAAGCAGAAAATACATCATGTTCTTGATGTTGTTGAAAATACGGTAAGCAAAATAAATATAGATTCATCTTCTATAGAAATGGATGATTTTTTTAATACTGTACGTTATATCCGGGACGAAATTAATAATTTGGGAGATTTTTCTGACTCCATCAGAGAAACTAAAGACCGGGTTGAAGACTTGAAAAATGAGTTGCATGAGTTGCAAGCGAATATAGATGAAATCTATTTAGTCGCTAAAGATGAAAGTGAAAGAGAAAATACCAAATTTTCTTTAAAGAAAAAAATCACGCGTTTTATGGTTCAGAGAAAATTTGGAATGCACGCTAAAAATGCTTTTGGTTTATGATGTGTAAGCTTCAAAATCGCTATTTAAAGACTGCAATTATCATGATTAAAATCATGTTTCTCAATCATCTCCAAACGGCCATTGGGGGAGTGTGCAGCGGAGGTCTTTATCTTTACGGTATCCCAAAGCGTATTCCGCCTGGATGATCTGCTGAATTTCTTTTGATCCTTCGTAAATTACAGCGCCACGGCTATTCCTGAGATATCTTTCCAATGGAAATTCATTGCTGTATCCATATGCGCCGTGTATCTGAACGGCATCGTCTGCCGAGCGCCAGGCCGCTTCCGTATTAATCCATTTTGCCAGGGCTGTCTCACGGGTATTACGTATTCCCTTGTTCTTCATCCACCCGGCTCTGTAATAGAGTAATCTTCCAATATCCACGGACGCGGACATCTTTGCGATCATGCTCTGTACAAGCTGATGCTCTCCTATTTTTTTTCCAAAAGTTTTTCTTGTATTGGCGTATTTAATCGATTCATTAAGACACGCCTGAATGACGCCGACGGAGCCGGAGGCCACGGTAAACCTTCCGTTATCCAGCGCGGACATTGCAATTTTAAATCCCTCCCCTTCCTTTCCTAACAGATTTTCTTCAGGAACTTTTACGTCATTCAACGCAATACTGCCTGTATTACCTGCCCTTACTCCTAATTTCCCGTGTAAAGTTGAGGGTGTGACACCTTCAAAATTTTTTTCAACTATAAACGCACTGATTCCGTAGTGTTTTTTTGATTTGTCCGTATAGGCAAAAATCAAATGATTATCCGCGATATCCGCAAGGGATATCCATGTTTTTTCACCGTTCAAGATATAATGTTTGCCCTCTTTTTTTGCTGTTGTTTGTATTGCAATAACATCAGATCCTGCCGCCGGTTCTGTTAACCCGAACGCGGCGACCTGTTTCCCTTTTGTCTGCTGCGCTAAATATTTTTCTTTCTGTTCTTCAGTGCCCCATTGCAGCAGGGCAAGACTATTGAGTCCCACATGAACAGACATGATAACCCGAGCAGCCGTGTCTACTCTTTCCAGTTGCTCGCATGCAATGCCGAGAGAAATATAGTCCATACCCGCGCCACCATATTTTTGCGGCAGGCATATTCCCAATAATTCGGCCTCAGCCATTTTTTTAAGCAGGGTTGGATCGAATTCTTCTTTTGCGTCCCGCTCGCGTATACCGGGCGCAATCTCCCGTTCGGCAAACTTACGAACTGTTTCGCGGATTATCTTATGATCTTCTGTGGGTTCAAATGACAGCATATAATTATTCAAGTTATAACGGATAGTGCCTGACTTTTACAACAGCAAAAAAAGCAATACCTTCTTTCAGCATCAAACCAATAACCCAATATTGAAGCTCCCCGCAACACGCTACGGGGAATTTTCAGTGTAGAGTATATACACCCCCCTGAGTGGGGGGTGTCGCTCGCTAACCCCGCAGAAAGCTTCGACTGCGCTCGTTAAACACTTTCAATCCGTTTCCAAATCCTGCTCAATGCCTGAAAGTCTTTTTCATTACCCTATAGCTCCCATAGCTTTGTTAATTCTTTTAAGAGCTAAACTCAAATCAAAATTCTTACGCTCTTCAGGTGTTAAAACGTCAAATAGCTCTGCTTCAATATTTGTCTCTATTGGCCCTAAAATCTTATATGTATTTTTAGGTCTCACAGGTTATCTTATAAATAACTTACAGTGCTTTTTTTTACATTGATAGTTTGTCACACAAATTAGCACTGTCAACACAAATAATTCTAATAAAAAAAGCGGGCTTTTAATTAAAAGTTTTATGTGCTACACTAAATTTCAAAAATCCAGGGAAGAATTCGTTTTGATTTTTCGCAGTTCGTTTAAAACGTTTGACAGCTTGTTGTCGCATTGCCGGAAAGGGGGAACACAATTTCAGGCATATTGAAAAATAATAGATTCCAATTTTAAGGATTTAAACCAGATAACTTTTCTCTAACATATTGAAAATAAATAAAGGAGGGCAAACATGAAACTTGGCGAAACAGAGTCATATGATATTCCACAAGGACACGACGATTTAACGATCACAAACCTGGATCCGGAAGCAGAAGGAATTTATTCCATGAAGGGAATTGCAATAAATTCAAGTAGAAAAATCCCGGCGGGTGAAACCCAACGTATCCATACCCACCACGGTTCTATAAAGGTTACTAACCTGGGTAGCCCAATGTTAGAAGTGCTTATAAGGGTGAGAAAAATGAGGCTTGGCGAAGAGTCGTCCTTTGATATCCCGGAGGGACTCGACAACTTAACGATCACAAACCTGGATCCGAATTTAGCCGGAGCTTATATCGTCAAGGGAGATACAATAGATATTGACACAGAAATCCCATCGAGCGAAACTCACACTATCCAAACCCAGAAAAATGCTGCAATAATTACTAATACAGGTTATCCAATGTTAGAAGTAATTTTGCCACTTGATTCTGAGGAAAGTTAGTTAAGGAACCTCTGATTAACTTGTCATTTCGAGTAAAACGAGAAATCTTTCTCTTGGTGATGGCAATACAATCAATTACTTCTCAGATTTCTCACTGCGTTCGAAATGACATAAACGGACTTAATCAGAGGTTCCTTAAACATTATTAAGCGGCGGGTACTTAGCGCAGCCTTCGGCCGCAACCAATTACAACCCCCTGTATCCCCCTTTTAAAAGGGGGAATTTGGGGAGAGAATTCCCCTCTAGCAAGAGGGGTGTCCCTCCGGGACGGGGTGTGTTAAAAAACTTTGCTAAAAAAACAACGTTTCGCAGGTTAGTAGTACGAAGGGTACAAAAAAATGAATTGTTAAGAATTATTTCTTTATAGTTTTTAACGACCCTTCAAATATTTCCAGCGCTTTATCTGCTGCTTGTTTGGTAACGATCAATGATGGGCTGAATCGAACGGCTGTATCGCCGCATCCTAAAAGGAGCAGCCCTTTTTTAAAGCATTTCTGTATTATAGAATCCCTGATCTTCGGCGCTTTTGTTTTCGCTTTTTTATTTTTGACAATTTCAGCAGCTACCATAAGTCCTTTCCCACGCACATCCCCGATAACCGGTGATTTTTCTTGTATGGCTTTCAACCTGTTAATCATGTACGCTCCTATTTTAGCGGCGTTGTTCATATATTTCTTCTGGACCAACTCAATCGTTTTCAGGGAAGCTCGGCAGGATAACGGGTTTCCACCGAATGTGCTGGCATGTGCTCCTTTTTCCCAAACCATCAGTTTTGATCTGGCAATCATAGCTCCAAGTGGAAGACCGGAGGCTATTCCTTTTGCAAGGCATATTATGTCCGGTTCCACACCCCAGTGTTCAATGGCAAACATTTTTCCTGTTCTACCCATACCGGCCTGCACTTCATCAGCGATATAAAGAATGCCGTATTTTTTCGCCAATTTTTTCAGCATAGGATGATATTCCGGCGGGGGCACAATGTATCCCCCTTCCCCCTGTATCGGCTCCACAATAAAAGCGCAGACTTCATCCGGCGGGATATCTTTCTTAAAAAGTTCCTCTTCAATATAGGTAATACAGTAAATTTTGCATTTTGGATAAGTCAGATTGTATGGGCAACGATAACAGTATCCGTACGGGATATGATGCACTTCAGGGACAAGAGGCGCGAAATGCTTTATCTGCCTGATCTTGCTGGCTGTAAGAGACAGCGCCCCAAACGTCCTGCCATGGAAGGCTCCTAAAAAAGATATAATACGCTGACGCTCTGTCGCATACCGTGCAAGTTTAAACGCCGCTTCAACCGATTCCGCTCCCGAATTTGTATAAAATACTTTTTTAGATGATTTGCCAGGAGCTATTTCCGCTAATTTTTTTGCCAGCTCGCTCTGCGGCTTGTAATAGAAATCCGTGCCGGACATGTGAATGAGTTTGGACGCCTGGTCCTTAATGACCTTTACAATTTCCGGATGACAGTGCCCTGTAGCACAAACAGCAATTCCAGCTGTAAAATCAAGGAAAATATTTCCATCGTAATCTTCAATAGCAAATCCCCTGCCCTGTTTTGCGACCAGGGGATATGCCCGGGTATAGGATGGGGATGTGTAATGTTCATCCTGCTTGATAAGGCGAGCCGATTTCGGACCGGGAAGTTTTTTTGTTTTTATCTTGGGTATGTTCATGATGTATATTCCAAATTACAAATTAATCTGCAATTAGACACTCACGTGTCTATTTGTGCCTTTTGCAGTTTACCACTGTAGTCTATATAAGCCGCCTTCCATTCAGAGAATATATCAAGGACGGTTTTTCCTGCTTCCCGGTGTCCGTTGCCTGTGTCTTTCATTCCGCCAAAGGGTAGATGAACCTCCGCGCCGATCGTAGGACCATTAATATAAGTTATACCTGCTTCAATATCTCTTATGGCTTTGAAAGCCTGATTAACGTCATTCGTATATATGGAGGAAGATAGTCCATACCGAGTGTTGTTTAAAACCTTAATGGATTCCTCAAAGCTTGTCACTTCGATTATAACGACTACCGGACCAAATATTTCTTCCTGCGCGATTCGCATATCCGGCTTTACCTTTGTAAATATTGTCGGGTTGTAGAAAAACCCTTTTTTGCAATTACCCTCTTCATAAAATGATCCTCCTAATATGACTTCAGCACCCTCTTCTTTCCCTATATCAATATAATTATGCACTCTTTCGCGCTGGGACTCGTTGATGAGAGGTCCCATTTCAGTATCCGAATTGAGCCCATTTCCAATTTTGATATTTTTTGCACGGCTGATGAGCTTATCCATAAATTTTTCAGTAATCTTTTTGTGGAGTATGAGCCTGCTGGTGGCGGTGCATCTTTGTCCGGTTGTGCCAAACGCTCCCCACAGCGCGCCTTCAACAGCAAGGTCAAGATCAGCGTCGTCCATTACAATTTGAGCGTTTTTCCCGCCCAACTCTAAAGATACTCTTTTAAGGTCCGCTCCTCCAAGAGACGCGATTTCCTTTCCTACAACAGATGAACCTGTGAATGAAATCAGGTCTATATCCGGATGTTGTACTATAGGATTCCCAACATTTTTGCCGCTTCCGTGGACAAGGTTTACTACTCCGTGAGGAACCCCTGCCTGTTCAAGAATTTCTGCAAATTTTACCGCTGAAGCCGGGGTGTCATGGGCAGGTTTAAAAACAACTGTGTTTCCACATAAAAGCGCGGGAAATATCTTCCAGGTTGGAATGGCAATGGGGAAGTTCCACGGTGTTATGATGCCGCACACTCCAACAGGCGCGCGTACAGACATGCAGAATTTATTGGGCAGTTCTGAAGGGGTGGTTTCTCCAAAGAGCCTTCTCCCCTCTCCTGCTGTATAAATGGCGGTATCTATACCTTCCTGAACATCCCCTTTCGTTTCCTTTAAGATTTTTCCCATCTCTCTTGTCATAAGCTTTGCAATCTCACCCTTATGCTCTACCAACAATTCACCGGCACGGGATATAATTTCACCCCGCTTCGGAGCAGGCGTTAAACGCCATTTGTCATAAGCTGAAACTGCTGCTTTGACGGCATTGTCCACATCCGCTTTGCCTGAATCCGGAAAAATACCGATTACATCATTAGTATTCGCCGGATTGATATTTTTAAATGTTTTGCCGCTTGAAGCATCAATCCAGTTTCCGTTGATATAGTTTTTGAATTGAGTTGTCATGAGATTTTCCTTACCCTGATCAGTATACCGTTGTCAGGGGTCTCTGTTCAGGGAATAACTTTGAATTATTTTTTTCTGATTCCTGATCCCCGAGCCCTGATCTCTGTATCTATTATAGTTTGTTAACCAATAAATATCTATTAATATGCTTTAATCCTGGATGCTGTAAAAAAAAATCAAGCTTAAATTATCTATACCCTATGAAAACGACCTCACCCTTAGTTCCGAATTCAGCGCTTGCCGGATTAATCTCCAACCTAAAAGTTTCTTTATAAGTATAAAAGTCATTGAAACTTGAGATGTACATGGAAAAATTAAACCTGCTCTTAACTTTTTTTAATTATTTCACATTTAACATTGGGTAGCCTTTTTTCTATCTTATTCATCCTCATTTCTGGTATTATTGTGATTAATTGGCAATGCCTTATACTTGACGTCTTTATTAAATTACACATTTAAAAAGCAACAGGAGGAACATGCAAAATACATTTAATGCAATAATAAAACGAGATGGTGATTGGTGGATTGGTTGGATTGAGGAAATTCCAGGGGTTAATTGTCAAGAAAAAACGAAGGATGAACTTTTGAATTCTTTAAAAATAACATTGAAAGAAGCTCTGGAGTTTAACAAGCAGGATGCTATAACTTACGCGGAATCAGACTTTATTGAGGAAAAAATTATGGTATGAAGCGAAAAAAACTAATTCGGCATCTTACCGGGCATGGTTGCGAGTTTGTGAGAGAAGGAGCAAGTCATTCTTGGTGGCATAACCCAATTCTCAATAAGAGACAATCTTGCAAAAAAGATATGTAAAGATTTAGGCATACCATCCACAAAGTAATCTGATCTCAAGCTTTCCATTACCATGATCTCTGCCAACTAATTAATTTTCTTTTCCGGCATGTGGATGGTCAGTTGATTAAATGGAATAGTAAAACTGCTTTCATTGCAAATATCAACGAGAGTAGTCTGCATTTCTCTATAAAGGTCAAGGTACAAGTGAGCCACTCTACCAACACAATCCACTTTCACCCATAGCTTTAATGAACTTTCCCCGGCGCTGTGGAACTCTACATTAAGGTTTTTAAAGTCCGGATCATCACCGGAAATTCTATGCCTCAACCGTGACTGAATTCCCTTTAAGAATATATCCGGAATTTCTTTACAAATGCGGGTTCGAACTCCATAGTCAAGACCAAACTCTATCGCTATGCAAAATCCCTTAGATAAGTTTCTTGGTTTTTGTGCAAGAAAATCCGCAGTTGGATAATATTTATGAGTTCCGCCAAGTGTTTGCACTGCATGGACCATTACCTGTTCCGGTGTTTGAATCAGGATTTTTCCATAAGTATCATCGCTTAAGAGCACCCAATCTCCCTGGTTTGTGGGAAACCATGGTTCGTTTTCCACTACAGGACGTGAATGCATTCCGATAAATTCCGCCGCTGCCACTTTGATATGTCCCCCCTGAAGCTGTTCATTTATAAGTGTGGAGTAAAATCCAAGATCACGAACCAGAAACGGTACACCCTGCCAGATTATCCGTTCCCTTTCCCTTACTGTCCCCAGGTTCAAGATAATTCGTCCTTCCTGCATGAATTTCGGTATCCACTGCCTTGAGGTCCAGGCAACCGCGGACAAAAACAATATTACAAACGTCAGCAGCACCCAGTCGTTTAAAAGATAAAGACACATTACCGTTCCGATAATGGCCAACAATATGGCAATAAGATTATAAAGAGCCTTTAAAGGTTTTTTTACCCAGGCTAAAGGGTCTGAGAAAATATCTGATTTGAAAATCCGTGCGCGCAAAGCTGAGAATACCCACCATATGCTAAAAAAACTTACGATGGAAAGGATCAGGTTCTTGCCTCGAATTCGAAAAAAACCCTGCGTTGCTTCTGCAGCTGCTTCTAAAAACGATTTATCTGATACGGTTTCTTGTTTAAGCTGCCTTTGAGAAGCCTCAAGATTTAACTTTAATCCCTGCAGTCTCCCTTCTGTATCCTCCTTTATCTTTTTCAGATCATCCAGAATCTCCTGGCTATCATCAAATTTAATAATGGAGTCAAGATTCTTTAAAGCCTTGTCAACTATAGAAATTTTTTCCTTGAATGCGGCTATATCAGATCTCAGACTTTCAATCAAACGAGGGCGCGCGCTTATCCGGTGAAAAGTATCCAGTAACGGCGCAATGAGCTCCTGGGCTTCTTTCCCTAAATTTCGCTTTTTCGATTCAATTTCTCTGGCACTCTCTAAACTTACTCCGGCAGCTGTCTCTAAAAAATTTGATTTCGCTTTCCGATATCTTTGTCTGAGATCAACTAAATCATTTTGTATATCCTTTTTGAGGTCACCGCTGATTTCAGTTTCCAGGTTTTTCTGCACTCGTTTAATTTCACTTTGGAGCCATGTAATATTTTTTTTGATAAAAGACAGGTGGGAGATTTTGTCTGTAAGATTGGTTTTTTCTACATTTGCTTCCTGGGCTAAGATATGAGGTTCGGAAACAAGGAACAGCGCAATGGACAATATAGTTGTTAAAAGGTTCTTTTTCATTGTACAACTTTTTGACAACGGATCACTAAGCGGCAAGTTGCCGCAACCAAATGGAGCTACCGCTCCAGTGAGCAAAAAAAACTTTACTAAAAAAAACAACGTTTCGCAGATTAGTAATACAAAGCGGCAAGTTGCCGCAACCAAATGGAGCTACCGCTCCAGTGAGCAAAAAAACTTTGCTAAAAAAACAACGTTTCGCAGATTAGTAATACGACGCGGCTGGGAGCCGCAACCACAATTCGTTAAGGAAAGCCGTACTGAAAAATCTGTGCTTTTTCGTCTCTATGGGACTTGACAATTTGCACCCATTTAAATAATAATAGCTTTGTTCATTCGCATAAAAAATGTCTTTTTATTCTTCTGGTTTGGACAATCTGCCAAAACATTTTATATCAACAAATTATATAAATCATCTACTATTTAAAAAGGAGTGAGAAAGATATGGATTTAAATATTACTCAGAAAATCATTAAAAAACATGTAGTCTCCGGAGAAATGAAGGCGGGTGAGAAAATTTCAATTAAGATCGATCAAACTCTCACGCAGGACGCCACCGGCACAATGGCTTACCTTCAGTTTGAGGCCCTCGGTATTCCGCGCGTAAAAACTAAATTATCTGTGAGCTATATAGACCACAATACCCTTCAAACCGGATTTGAAAATGCCGACGACCATCTGTTTTTACAAACTATCGCGGCAAAACATGGGATTTACTTTTCCCGTCCGGGAAACGGAATATGCCATCAGGTTCATCTCGAGAGATTCGGTGTACCGGGACAGACACTGCTTGGTTCAGATAGTCACACGCCTACACAGGGGGGTCTTGGAATGCTTGCAATGGGCGCGGGCGGTCTTGATGTAGCTCTTGCCATGGGAGGTCAGCCTTTCTTTTTAAACATGCCGAAAGTTGTCCTTGTCAAATTAATTGGAAAACTTAGACCCTGGGTTTCAGCAAAAGATATTATTCTTGAGTTGTTAAGACGGCTGACAGTAAAAGGCGGAGTTGGGAAAGTGTTCGAATATGGAGGAGATGGTGTTAAACACCTGTCTGTACCGGAAAGAGCCACAATAACAAACATGGGCGCGGAGTTGGGAGCCACTACTTCTGTATTTCCCAGCGACAAAATCACCAAACAGTTTTTGGCAGCGGAAAAACGCGTAAAACATTGGGTGGCTCTCGAACCGGACACAAACGCGGAATACGATGAAGTTGTGGAAATAGACCTTAGCAAATTAGAACCCCTAATCGCTAAACCTCACTTGCCGGATAATGTCTGCAAGGTAAAAGAGTTAAAAAATATAAAAGTAAACCAGGTTGCTATTGGAAGCTGTACAAACTCGTCTTATAAGGACCTGATGACCGTTGCTAAAATCCTGAAAGGTAAAACCGTCCATCCGGAAGTCAGCCTTGTTATTTCACCCGGTTCCAAGCAGGTTTTCAACATGATTTCCAAAAACGGTGCGATAGCAGACATGATAGCGGCAGGAGGTAGAATAATGGAATCCACATGCGGCCCCTGTATAGGTATGGGGCAGGCGCCGTCCACAAACGCCGTTTCAGTCAGGACCTTCAATAGAAACTTTCTCGGACGAAGCGGCACAAAAAGCGCCCAATCTTATTTAGCAAGCCCGGAAGTGGCAGCAGCCTGCGCACTCAAAGGAAAAATCACAGACCCGAGAACCCTGGGCAATAGACCTCCAAATATCAAAATGCCTAAAGCATTCGATATCAACGATAATATGATAATACCGCCAACCCGCAAGAAAGTGGAAGTTGTTCGCGGACCGAATATAAAACCTCTGCCGATTAAAGATAAACTGTCGGATAAAATAGCCGGAAAAGTCTTGCTAAAGGTAGAAGACAATATCACAACGGATCATATTATGCCTGCCGGAGCAAAGATTTTGCCTCTCAGGTCCAATGTTCCTGCTATTTCCGAGTACGTGTTTTCCGTTGTTGACGCTAATTTTCCAAAACGCGCTAAAGAGTCAGGAGGCGGGTTTATTGTGGGAGGCGCCAATTACGGACAGGGATCAAGCAGAGAACACGCTGCATTAGCACCAATGTATTTAGGAGTAAAAGCGGTATTAACAAAATCTTTCGCGAGAATTCACCTGGCAAACTTGATCAATTTTGGAATCCTGCCCTTAAATTTCGCAAATGAAAATGATTACGATCAAATTGATCAGGAGGATGAATTGGAATTGGATGTATCAAATCTGGATGGAAATTTAACCCTGAAAAATGTTTCAAAAGGGATGGATATCCAGATAAATCACTCGTTAAGTTCAAGAGATATCGCCATTCTAAAAGCCGGCGGTTCCCTCGGGTACGCAAAGTCGAATGCCTAAAGCTGAAAATGCTCTGAATTTGCCACAGCGATTATTAATAAAATGAAGTAAGACTACTTCTTTTGGAAATCACAGGTTTCGCAGATGGTACAGATTCTTTCTCTTTCCCAAGCTCCAGCTTGGGAAAGAGAAGTTTTTATTTAAAATAATCCGAGAAATCAGTGAAATCTGTGGTTTCTGTTTTGTGTTTGGAGGATGAAATTATGAAAAATAAAATTACAGTTGTCGGGGCTGGACATGTTGGGGCTACAGTCGCACAATTGACTGCCTATAAAGAACTGGGGGATGTGGTTCTTGTTGACATCATAGAAGGAGTCCCGCAGGGAAAGGGACTCGATCTTTTAGAATCCGGAGCTGTAGAACAATTCAGCGGAAAAATTTTAGGAACAAATGATTATAAGGATACTGCTAACTCTGATGTTGTAATTATTACTGCCGGAATTCCCAGAAAGCCGGGCATGAGCCGTGATGATCTGATCGGGACAAACGCTAAAATTGTAAAGTCGGTAGTCGAACAAATAATAAAACATTCTCCTGATACCATATTAATTGTTGTCAGCAACCCGCTTGATATAATGGCCTGTGTCGCCAGAGAGGTCAGCGGTTTTCCAAAAAACCGCGTTATAGGCATGGCCGGAGTTCTTGATTCTACCAGGTTCAGGGCATTTATCGCGGAAGAGCTTAATGTATCCATGGAAGATACACAGGCTATGGTTTTAGGAGGTCATGGAGACTCCATGGTGCCGCTGCCACGGTATTCCACTGTTTCGGGAATTTGTATTGAAGAATTGATAACAAAAGATCGGGTCGACAAGATTGTAGAACGCACAAGAAAAGGTGGGGGAGAGATTGTTGCGTTATTGAAAACTGGCAGCGCCTATTATGCTCCCGGAGCTTCCGCTGTTCAAATGGTTGAATCGATTATAAAAGACAAAAAACGAATCCTTCCCTGCGCTGCCTATCTTGAAGGGGAATATGACATTGAAGGACTCTTTGTCGGCGTCCCCGTTAAACTTGGCTCCAATGGAATAGAAGAAATTATTGAAATAAAACTTACTGATGAAGAAAGCAACTCATTAAAAGCCTCGGCCGACGCCGTGAAAAAGACCCTCACTGAGTTGAAAATGTAAACTTCAGCAGTCAGTTGTCAGCGTTCAGGAATTATAATCAGTTCGTAGTAGCCGCTGAGTATCGGCTTAATAAATAATGTTCAGAATAGTTTCTTTCCCATCCGCATTAGATAAATTTTGCATTTTTTAATTCTTTCTTAGCCGTTTTAAATAGCTTTTTATCAGAAGTAATAAAAATATCCGTCTTTGAAAGACAACAGGACGCCAGTTGAAGACTATCAAGAGTTTTCAAATGATATTTGTGGATTATTTCTAAAGCCTTTTGTTCCAGATTATCATTCCAGAGAACCCGGCTAAAAAATTGGAAATCCTTTTTTATCTCTGACCGTATCCATACAGCTTGTAAATTAGTGAGGGTTTTCTCAAGCAGGCGGCGTTCGATTGCGGAATTTATTTCAAGCAGGTATATTGGCGATATAATAATTTCCGTGATTGCTTCCAGTTGCGCATCAAGTTTTTCAGATCCTTTCTCTACTATGTATTTTTTTATTAGCGAAGAAGTATCAACAAACGCTCTCAACGATCTTCCTCACGTCTGTTTTTAACAATTGTATCAGTAAATGATTCTCCTCTAAGTTTCAATTTATTAATTTTTCTTTTCCAACCCGGACGGGAGATATTTTCATTGTGAGGGACAATATCGGCAACCGGCTTGTTCCGTTCTAGAACCGTAATTCTTTCACCTGCTTTTACTTCTTTTAAATATTTTGAGAAGTTGTGAGTTAATTCTCGAATGCTTGCTGAGATCATAATTACCACTCCTTTCCAACAAAAAGTCTAACATTATGTTAGACAATTGTCAATTTTTACTTTCATACCTTTTCGCACAAGTAGATTTTTAACCTCAGAGGCGCTGAGTTCTTTTATAATAGCAATGAGTAACAGAGTAAATAATATGATAAATTACAAATTACAGAGTGCAAATTGCAGATTAATTTGCAATTTGGAATCTGGAATATGTAATGTAAATTCTGCCTCTCTTTGTTAAAATAACACACCCCTACATCTCCTCTCAAGAGGGGACTTTATTGTTAATTGCTAATTGATCATTATTAACTGAGCCCTGATCTCATTAACCAAATACAATTGACAATCAGAGATGAGTACGATACATATAATTTATTGCAAAAATGAACATTTCTGATGAAACTATAAAAACCATTCAAAATTCTGAAAAGGTTGTCGTTCTGACAGGAGCCGGGATATCAGCGGAAAGCGGGGTTCCTACATTTCGAGGAGAAGAAGGGTTGTGGAGGAATTTCAGGGCTGAGGAATTGGCTACCCCTTTTGCCTTTCAACGCGATCCAAAACTTGTATGGGAATGGTATGACTGGAGAAGAAATTTAATTAAACCACTTTATCCGAACGCCGGTCATAAAGTAATCGCCTCGGTTGAGAAAAAAAAGTCCTCCTTTAAATTAATAACCCAAAATGTAGATGGGCTGCACCAGAAAGCAGGAAGTCTAAAATGTGTGGAACTTCATGGAAATATCTGGAAAACACGGTGTACTGAAGAAGGGGATGTAGCGGACAACCTGGAAAGTCCATTAAAAAAAATCCCACCGATCTGTGAATGCGGGGCAATGCTTAGGCCGCATATCGTCTGGTTTGGCGAATCACTCCCAGTAGAAGCCATTCAATCGTCATATCAAGCGGCAGAAAACTGTGATTTGATGATTGTGGTAGGAACATCAGCAGTAGTACAACCCGCGGCATCGCTTCCGGGAATAGCTAAAAACGCCGGTGCATTCGTGATTGAAGTTAACGCGGAAGAAACCCCTATTTCCGATATGGTAGATGATTCTTATCTTGGAAAAGCCGGAGAGATTCTGCCCTTATTGGAAAAATATTTTTAATAAAAAAGAAACCATAGATTACACGGATTTTACTGATAAGGAAAAAAATTAAAATCTGTGTCAACTGTACTGCAAACTTTTAAAACTATGTTATTTTAGCAAAGCTGAGCTTAGCTCTGCACAATTTTTTAACACACTCCGTCCCGGAGGGACACCCTTCTTGTTAGAGGGAAATTCTCTCCCCCAAATTCCCCCTTAAAAAAGGGGGATACAGGGGTTGTAGTTTTGGTTGTGGCCCTGGCCACTCTGTGTTTCCAAACAGAAACTTGAAATATGAAATATCAGGCGATTAAAGGTGTAAAAGATATCCTCCCTAAAAACATCGGGAAATGGCATTTTCTTGAAAAAACTGCGAAGGAGCTTTTTGAAACATTTTGTTATTATGAAATAAGGGTTCCTGTTTTTGAAAAAACCGCTGTCTTTACACGCAGTATTGGAGAGGATACTGATATTGTAGAAAAGGAAATGTACACTTTTAAAGATAAAGGTGATGAAAGTATAACCCTCCGCCCCGAAGGAACTGCTTCTATTGTAAGAGCCTTTGTGGAACATCAGATGTATAATCCACCTTCTGTGGTTAAATTATATTATTCAGGACCCATGTTTCGTTTTGAGCGCCCTCAGTCAGGCAGGTTTCGCCAGTTTTATCAAATTGGTGTTGAGGCATTTGGATCGGAAGATCCTTCAATTGACGCGGAAGTAATTTTTATTTTAATAAAGCTTTTAAACAGTGTGGGGCTTTCAAACCTGGAGCTTAACTTAAATAATATCGGTTGCCCGGATTGCAGACCTGTTTATAGAGATGAATTGCAAAAATATTTTGAATCAAGGATTGACGCTTTGTGCCAAAATTGTAAGCAGCGTAATGCAAGAAATCCATTAAGGATTTTAGATTGTAAAAACAAAGGATGCATTGAAGTTGTCAATGAGGCTCCAACTATAGATCATTTCCTCTGTGATATTTGCAAAACAAATTTTGATCAGGTGCAAAACTTTCTTAGAAAACTTGGAACCCCTTTCAAGATAAATCTCAGGCTTGTGAGAGGGCTTGATTATTATTCCCGAACTGCTTTTGAAGTTTTGGCTTCCGGCCTGGGAGCACAAAACGCGGTAGCGGGCGGTGGACGCTATGACGGGCTTGTAAAAGAATTCGGAGGGCCTCAAACCCCTGCGGTTGGGTTCGCCATGGGAGTTGAGAGAATTATTTCTTTGATGGAACATCAGGAAAAATTTACTTTCAAACCAAAGGTGTTCATTGTTTCTCTGGGAGATACGGCAAAGGAGGTGGCTTTTCAATTATTAAATAATTTAAGAATGGCTGCTGTTCCATCGGATTGGAGCAACAATCAAGGCAGCCTGAAAAGTCAAATGCGAAAAGCTGACCGGTCGGCAGCGGATTTCGTGTTAATTATCGGTGAGAATGAATTGAAAAATGAAAAATTGATTTTGAGAAACATGAAAACATCCCAACAGGAGGAAATGCCGTTAAAAAATATTGTGGAATGTGTTAAATCCAGGATTAAGTCCTGATGTTCAGGAGGGAACCAATATTTCTTGACGAGAACTGGGACTGCTCTAATGCCTGCAAAGAGGCATTCAATTGAATTTCGCTTTCCCGCAAGCGAGAGATTTCTTTTGCAAAATCAGCATCCGTAATTTTAGAAGAGGCACTTGTAAGCTGCCCTATCACATTTTTTTGCGTGCCGGCAATGCTGGTGAGTCTCGTTTGAACAGAACCGATGCTTCCACGAATATCAACAACCTTCTGAATCGCACTATCTATACTCCCAATAGCATTCTGAGCGGAAGATTGACTCGATAGCTCCAAATCTTTTATTCCGAGTGATTCAGTCCCGACATCTTGAATCACGTTAAGATTAACTTTTGAAGAGCTGTTGTTTTCCGTACCAACCTGAATGTTCAATTCCGGTTTGCCTTCGCTTAAGGTTCCATCCAAAAGTTTTTTACCGTTAAATTCAGTTCCTTCTACAATTCTATCTACTTCATTCAATAGAGAACTTATTTGAGACTGGATGGTAGATCGCTGGTTGTCATTCAAAGTGCCTGTGGACGCCTGGACTGCAAGCGCTTTGGCTTCTGACAGAATGTTGGTAATATTTTGTAGTCCACCTTCTGCGACGTTTGTTAGACTAATCCCCTGGGAAATGTTCTCCACACTCTTTTGCAAAGCGCGCATGTCCGAATTCAAACGTGCTGATATAGACAAACCGGCAGCGTCATCGGATCCTTTTAAAATACGTTTTCCAGAAGCAAGCCTGCCGATAGAACTGGCCAACTTTGATTTGGCATCACCGATATTTCTTAAAACGTTTTGTGTCAAAGCTTTATTTGAAATAGGAGTAACCATTTTTTAACCAGCCCTTTTATTATAATTTAATGCTATATAAAAAATATGTCAAGACCCCAAGTCTTTAATTGCTTCAAACTTGGGAAGAAGTTTGTCGTAAGTGGCCTTTAGATATTCCGGGAAGACTTTGGTGTCGCCTATTACAGGCATAAAATTGGTATCCCCATTCCAGCGCGGGACTATGTGATTGTGCATATGGTCTTCCACTCCGGCTCCTGCCACTTTACCCAAATTCATGCCTATATTAAACCCTTCTGCGTTTAAGACAGACCGTAATATACGGACACTTTCTTGCGTGAGGCGGTGGATTTCTATGGCAATTTCTTGATCTAACTTTGTCGGGCATGACAGGTGTTGGATGGGAGCAACCATAAGATGTCCATTATTGTATGGAAAGGTATTCATAATGATAAACGAATGTTTTCCGGTGTACAGGATAAACGTTTTCGCATCATCTTTTTGTTCAAGAGCATGGCAAAAGATACAATAATCCGGCTTTTCACTGAGGATATATTCTATTCTCCATGGAGCCCAAACGGTTTTCATATATTAGCCAATGATTATTGGTCATTGTTGATGGTGTACGTCCGTTATTATCTAATCCATGACACCTAACACCTGATAAGAGCCAAAAGTTCTTTTTCTTTGGATTGCATTTTCAAGGCATCTTGTTTTGATTTAATGTGGTCGAAGCCTAAAAGATGTAGTATTCCATGAACCAACAGTATAAATATTTCTTTTTCAACAGAGTGTCTAAGTTCATCCGCCTGTCTTTTTGCCGTATCTATAGAGATGACAACGTCTCCTAAAATATTAGTATTAATCTCAACCGAGTTCCCCTCTTTTTGAGAGAAAGCCAAAACGTCGGTTGGTCTGTTTTTTTTTCGATATGTTTTATTGAGCTCTTTGATATGGTTATCAGAAGTAAAGAGAATACTGAGTTCAGAGTTATGGCAATCCAAGTCTTCTAATATTTTGCAAATTTCTTTTTTTATTCTCGAAAAGTTTAACTTCACTTTCTTCTGCTGATTGGATATTAGTATCTTCAACAATGACACCCCTTTTATCT
>CAYMVZ010000026.1:0-24035 GCA_964394335.1 uncultured Nitrospinota bacterium
AGTGTGGGAGTACGGAACAGCTTCATGTGTTTCTAGTCCTATGAGGATTAATGCGTAATGATAGCATATTTAGGGCTAATGGGGGAAGGTATTGGAAGCAAAAAGTGCTTGGTGTTTGACCAGTAGATGGGAGTATAATTGATCGCTACATAATTTGGGTAATTACGATGACAAACATAATATTAGGTCTAATCTTGGTTGCTTTGGCAGATGTTTTTATTAATAGGCCATTACTTTCTTTGTTGGTATTCACATTATTGGCAGTACCAGTTCAGTTATTCTATGCAAAGAAACTGAATAATTGCTTAGAAGGTGAAGATCCAGCAGCAAAGTATCATGTCAAGAATCTAAAAGAATTGAGAACACAAATACGAATACCTATCTACATAATCATTATTGAAAAAATACCGAAAATATTTGGAATAGCTGCTTTTGTAACACTACTAATTGCTGTGGGAATTCTAAAATAAGAAAAATGCAAGAGGTTTCTTCTTCAAGTCAGGCCAATCAACCAGACCCTTTGCTCGAAAGAGCTAAGAATTTGGTACAGACTGCCGAAACCAACGCAGTGGGAATGTTCACTCCACCACTGTCCCGAATTCAGCCTTTTCCCCATCCTATACGGATATATAGGGCTTAACACTTAATCAGGGTTTTATTTGCTGTAGACCCCTAAAATCGGTATTGCCAGCGAAAAATTTGCCATTTTAGAGGCTACTCAGAGACGCTATTTTATTCCTTTATAGGGCATGTAGGGAAATAGGGAGCAATCCGGGGTATCACAATCAACCTTCCCGTCTTTGTACCCACCCATACAGTCATAGCATTTTCCAAGGGCTGCCTGGCGATAAGTAAGCCTCTGTCCTTTTAAATGTTTCTTTAATTCATTTCTACCTTTCGCGGATATACCGGCCTGATAAGCAGTAATCATAAATCCTCCCCAAATTTGACCAGAGTTAAACCTAATTTTCTAACAACCTTCTAACAATCTTCTAACAAAACAGCAGAAAACACCCATAAATGAGAGGTAAGGCTTTACCATCAAATTTTCAAAACCCTTGACAGTAAAGCACTTACCTTGTTATCATTTATTTTTGGTTAGGGATTGATTCGGCTCATAACCCAAAGGTCGCAGGTTCGAATCCTGTCCCCGCTACCAACTATATTTAAACAATTTAAGCTCCCTGCAGTAAGCCCTGAAACGTACTGGTACAGGGCTTACTGCATGGAATATTCCTGCATGGAATATTCTACACATTGAAGTAACTTTTTTTTATTAGCGAGCGCATCAACTCTAATTTTTTATATAATAACTGGTTTTCTTTATTGACCCATTGCCCTTGCAAGCAATGATGGCGTGCTGGAATTTTGAAGAAAACTCATTATATAACTTTCCGAAACTCATTATCCCTTTATTTTAAACCACTCTTTCTTTTACATTTGAAAGAGAATCAAAAATTATTAAATGTTTGTGAAAAAAACAAACAACAGGCAAGACAAGCTATATTTTAAATTGAGTGTTAAAATAACCATATGTTTCCTTTTTTAACGTATTTTTTTTTAACCTGATTTTATTTACTGCAGCCAATTTTATTATTACAGTAATCTTATAACTCTTATGAAAGATAAAGAGAAGGCGATAAAAGAATTTGCTGTGCGGTCAAAAATTTTGAAGAAAAGCTTGCAGAAGGCTTTACCCTTGGTCGGGCGCAACCCTGTTTTAATGGAACCCAGGTATATGGCAATGATAGTTGCCATCTTTGCCGAAGATGATCCTGTCATGGCTAAAGAGTTTAATCAATTCCTGAGGGAAACTGGTTCGCTCAATGTCCATGACAAAGAGGAGTTGGATAAGTTATTTTGGGGTTGGATAAAACACAAATACCCTGAAAAGTTTAAACCAAAAAAGGTGGAGGTTGAATCAGCCCCAGGAGAAGTGTCTCTTCAACGACTGGGTGAAGCCCTTAGGGAAGAGTTAGAGGAAAAATTTGAAATGAAGAGCAAAATCAAAATTCAACATGCTAAAGATGAAATTCGCAGGGAACTGACTGAGGTGTTTAATGCTAAAATCAAAGAGGTTATGAAGAATACCGGCCAGACCACTCAAAGTCTTAATTCAATGGATGCAATTATAGAAAAAGCCGGTAAAGGAGCGCTTGATCTTTTATCTGACAAAATTGAGAGCGCAAAGGGGAGCACAAACCGTATACAGAACAGCGCGGAGGACCTACAGAAAAAAGTAAAAAAATTGGAAGAAGAAATACAATACGATACCATACCCGGCCTTTATACAGTGCAGATTTTTTCTCAAAGATTTCAGGATATGGCTAATAAATTTAATGGAAGTAATATTCCTTTTTCTCTGGTTTTTTTGACTATTGACAATCTTGAGCATTATTCTTCATCTTCTGATCCCATGATTTCACGAAAACTTGTTTTAGGAGTAGCCCAGCTAATCATCGAAGAACTCCAGAACCACTCCCCTGATATTTTACCCGCCCGTTATGACGCAAACCTGATGGGATTTCTGCTTCCTAACACAGGATTGAAAGATGCTTCGAGTTTTATCGATCAGATTCGCGATATGATAAAAAAAGAAGAATATACTGATAAAGGCGGACACTCCCTTGAGCTAACAGTCAGCGCTGGAGTCGCTCAATATGCAGATTCTGATAGTTTTGAATTTGAGGAAATCCCCGGTGGCGGAAAACAGTTAAACAGTACCATCTTCGCTCGGGCAATAGGATTGCTAAAAAAGGCACAGTCTAAAGGAGGGAATCGCGTTGAACAACAATAACTATGGTAAAATGCAGAGGCAAAAAGGGTGAGAAAAGTGCCAAACACTTAGAAGGTACATGACATAGAGGTTATCGGTTATTAGTTCTTGGTTGTTCAGATCTTCTTTTGCAAAGATGACAGGCGGACACATCGGGAATCTATATTCCTACCAGACATTGAGAAAAAATAGATGAAAGCGGAGTGGGTTGACAACAACACTACTTTATGAGATTATTTTTTCTGTAATAAGTTCTCGGGAAACAAAACATGTGGAAAAATGTCTTTGTAAACTTTTTAGTTTTATCGTTCATTATTTTTTCCGGGCAATATATACATTATCGGATTGAACTGAAGAATGCTCCGAAAAAAAACCCTGTAGACAAGATTGACCCGCTACAATCTGACATTTCTGGCGCTTTCTATAAGGCATCTCACCCCATTTTTATTTCAGGAGCACAGCAAAATTCAAAGGCAAGAACATTTCATATTTGCGGAATTGAAACAACTGACAAAGGAATTAAAATTACAATTGTGCCTACCGATACAATCACCACAAATAATTTAATGACAACATCCTCCTCATAATACCTCCTCAAACTCAATCATGACTATTTCAAAAAAGATAGAGCATTTTATGGAAAATTCCTCTTGGATACGCAAGATGTTCGAGGAAGGGAATGCTCTGAAAAAAAGAATAGGGGAAGAAAATGTTTGTGATTTTTCCCTTGGAAACCCTATTTCAGAGCCACCACCGCAATTTCATCAAGCATTGCAACAAGTAATAAATGATCGAACACCGGGCCAGCATCGTTACATGCCTAACGCCGGATACCCTGAAACAAGGAAATATATTGCTGATATACTATCTAAAGAGAGTGACTTGCCTGTATCAGCAGACCACATTATCATGACCTGCGGCGCCGCTGCAGGCCTCAATGTAATTTTTAAAACTATTTTAAATCCCGGAGATGAAGTAATATTATTTTCACCCTATTTTGCGGAATATATTTTTTATGTTAATAATAATGCCGGCACACCAAAAATTGTTGAAACTGCTGATAATTTTAATATTAATATTCACAATCTTGAGAAGGCCATCAATGATAAAACAAAAGCTGTTTTAGTAAATTCTCCAAACAACCCCACAGGCATTGTTTATCATGAGAGTGTTTTAAAAGAGATGTGTACCTTGCTGGATCGAAAAAGTAAAAATTACAATCAGACAATATATTTAATTTCAGATGAACCGTATAAAAAAATCGTATATGATGATATTGTTGTGCCTGCGATCCTGAAACTCTACAATCACAGTATTATTGTTAATTCTCATTCTAAAGACCTATCAGTACCGGGAGAAAGAATAGGCTATATTGGGGTATCTCCTCAATGCACGGATTGGGAGCGGATAATTTCGGGAGCTGTTTTCTGCAATAGAACTCTTGGTTTTGTAAACGCACCTGCCCTAATGCAACGGGTTATTAGGCGGCTAAAGAATGTTTCAGTTAATGTTCGAGATTATCAGCAAAAAAGGGATTTGCTTTATAGTAGTCTCATAAAAATGGGATATGAGATGGTAAAACCTCAAGGAGCTTTCTATCTTTTCCCAAAATCGCCTGTTAAGGATGAGTTAGAGTTTATTAAAACACTGTATTCAAAAAATATTCTTACTGTTCCGGGCAGAGGTTTTGGAAGGTCCGGGTATTTCAGGGTTTCTTATTGTGTAGCCCAAAGTGTTATTGAAAGATCATTAGAAGGTTTTAAGGAAGCAATTAGTCAGTCATTGGGCACTGGTAATTAGCATTGGGGCTTGGTAGCATTGACCTGTGGAAAATAAGTAATTAAAAGGAGATTTATCATGAGCTGGATTTTTGGCGCGGGTATGGGACTGTTTTTGGGAGGCCCCCTTGGAGCTGTAGTGGGAGGAGTGATGCAACATATGTTGACGAAGGATACCCGAGATAGAATTATGTCTAACCCCGCAAAAACCAACGAGGAAGCTTTTTTTGTTACCCATCTTGCGGCTATTATGACTAAAGTTGCAATGGCTGATGGGCACGTAAGTCAACAAGAAGTGCAACTCATTCATAATTTTTTTGCCAATAAACTGGGTTACAGAGGTGAAGAACTCCGTTTTATTGATGGTATTATAAAAGAAACTCAGCGGCTTAATCCGGACCTGGCGCAAATCTGTCAGGCATTCAGGACGGCATCTAATCCTGAAACCAAGATGTTGCTTGTAGACATCACTTATCAAATCGCTTCTACA
The DNA here is from genome assembly GCA_964394335.1 of uncultured Nitrospinota bacterium. GTDB lineage: Bacteria > Nitrospinota > Nitrospinia > CAJXCL01 > CAJXCL01 > CAJXCL01. Next base: position 5,045 of record CAYMVZ010000026.1, read on the forward strand.
GATCATGAAATTACAAAAAACGAACAGAGTGCTATTGATCTTATAGCATTGCAAATGGGTTTATCAAAAGATGATCATCAAACCATAAAGAACCAATATTCTCACGCGAGCAAGAATGATTGTTATTCCATATTTGGACTTGAACCGGGAGCAACGCCTGAGGAAATTAAAAAGGCTTACAGGGTTATGGCATCACAGTATCACCCGGATAAAGTCTCACATCTTGGAAAAGAATTAATTGAGTTTGCCAATAAAAAATTTACTGAGATTAATGCAGCATATGATGAACTAAAAACAAAAAAGAGGTTTTAAAAGTGAACAAGACTATTCTATCAACCATACAGGCTCCAGCGGCGATAGGACCTTATGAGCAGGGAATAAGGGTTGGTTCTTTTATTTTTACTTCAGGACAAATTCCAATTAACCCTGAAACAAATGAACTGATTGGTGGTGAGATAGAAGATGAAACAAGGCAGGTCTTGAAAAATATTGGTGCAGTTTTGCAAGCAGGCGGATCTTCTCTTGAAAACGCCGTCAAAATAACCGTTTATTTAAAGGACATGTCTAATTTTGCCCGCATGAACAAAATTTATCAGTCATTTTTTTCCAAAAATAAACCTGCTCGAACTTGCGTGGAAGTTTCCGAGCTTCCAAAAGGAGTAGCAGTTGAGATGGATGCAGTGGCTTTTGTTGAAAAAGATTAATGGAAACTCATATTGTAATTTATATTACCTCGGGCAATACTGAAGAAGCTGAAAATATTGCTGCTGGTTTGGTAAAAGAAGGTTTGGCAGCCTGCGTTAATATTGTCCCATCAATAAAATCAATTTATAAGTGGAAAGGTGAGATATGTAATGACAACGAGTCTCTGTTAATTGCTAAAAGCCGCAAATCGCTTATGGGAAAAGTTATAGAATGGGTAAAAAAACATCATTCATACGAAACTCCGGAAATAATCGCCTTACCAATTCTTGATGGATCGGGAGATTATCTCAAATGGATTGATGATTCCTGCCTCTTTTAAAAAAGGTCAAACTGTCCTGGCCATGAGTCAAACACTGATTCTTCCTGTTTCTTGCCCCTAAGTTCCAAGCACTTTTACTTCTTATTCTTCGTGGTCATAAAAACATTAATCTAAAAAAAGATACGGGTAATGATAATGATCAGACTCGGGTGGACGTTTGGAGGGGGGGCTATTTGAGAAACTCTGATTCTGCCAAGATTTCTTCCAAAATCTTTCCGGCAATTTCTTTTCCGTCGACAGAATAGGTTCCTTTAGCAATTTCGCTTTTGATCCGCTCTACCTTTTCGGTACGGATATCTGGAGATGCTTTTATTATCTCGCTAACTTTTGCTATATCCTTCGCCTTGGATGACAATAGGACTTTTTCTGAGGAAGCATATTGAGTAGACTTTTTTTCACTGCCTGAGGCTTTACTATCCTTTGTGTCAGTCTTTTTCGCCTCTTTTTTTGATCCAGTTTTGGAAGTTGAGCTTTTAAAGTGACCTGGTGAACCTGGAATTTCCATATCTTACCGTCCTGTTACGTTAAATTATTCAAAAATATCTAATGCGTGTTGTTCGTTTAAAGGGATCGTTCTAATTATCTTTCCTGATTCATCTCTAATAACCTGAACCACAGCTTTATTTTCATCGCTTGTCACATGTTTTATTCGATTTTTATTGATTAGATTATTGGTCACGGATTTTATAGAAACAGAATCATTCTTTTCAGCTTCCTCGGATAATGTATCAGAAAAATTTTTGTCAGACAAATTTTTTACATTCTTATTCGACAAAATTTGAGAATTATACGTTCTAAAAGCTGTAAGTATTTGATTTGTTATATTATCCATTTTTTCATCCCTCGTCTATCTTTTTTATCCTACAAAACTTATCGGCTAAAGACATTCCACACTTTAGTAAAAAAACGGTAGAAACATAATTTTTTTTAATGAATGGATAGCTTTACTAAAACATGAAGGACTTCCTTAAAAATCAATCATTTAGAGTGAACGAGCCAATTATTAGATATTATTTTTTGGTTTTGGAAGACTTTGCCTTTTTAGGCTTGGATAATTTTGTATTTATCGACTGAAGTTCTTTGGAAAGATTTTTACTGATTGTTGCTAATGTAGCATTGTTTTCTTTAATAGAAGTTTTATAGATTTCTGCCAGTTGCTGAATTTTAGTGTTTACTGAAGCTAATTGTTTATTTAAAGCAACCAAGCCTTTTTTATTTGAAGTTGTAATTGTTGAAATGGATTGTTTGTATATCTTAATGAGCTGAGAGATTTTAGAGTTAACCGTATCAAGTTGCTTATTAAAGCCGGCAACCATCCCTACTTCGCTTGAAGTTTGCTCTTTAGCCATATTTTTATATACCTTAATTAACTGATTGACCCGGGCATTAACTTCCTCCATCTTTTGGTTAAAGTTAACAATATTTTTATTCTCTCTATCAATTTCTTCTTGAGTTGATGTTTTGTAAATAGCTGCAAGATCAGCAATTTTTAATGCAATTTCTTCAAGCTCAAACTTGAAACTCTTTTGGAAAAGTTCCTTCTTTTTTCTTTCTTCTTCAAAATATGCCTGGTTGAAGTCTTTAAATTTCTGAATTTGCTCAATATAGGCTTCCTGCAATTCATCAAAATGAGCCTGATTGAATTCCTCAAGTTTCTGGAGTTTTTCTTCTAATTTTTGTAATAAGCTGACAAAGTGCTTGTTGTTTTCTTCCGTACGACCATGAACTTTTGTAAGTTCCTCTTGGAAGGCAATTGTTTCTGATTTGATATCTGCTTGATTTCGGAGAGCTGTTTCGTGAAGGTTTTTTAGAGTTTGAACCAAGCTGTCTACCTTGGATTCAATCAGGTCGAATCGCGCATGTATAGCCTTTGAATCTTTAGAAGAAAAAAAAGCGAACGCAGATGGCGGATGCAAAAAAGTCATTGCGAAGCCTAAAAACAATAATGTGGCAAAATAACATAATAAAATCAGGCTTTTAGGCTTTTCGCAAAAACTAAAAAAAAAATAGGACAAATTAGTCATGTTTTAAAGTTATCTGGCCACAAGAAACTCCGCTCGCCTATTTTGCGACCAGCAAGATTCCATACTTTCCGAACACAGAGGTCTCTCTTCTCCGTAAGTAACAATCGAGACTCTGGATGGATTAACCCCAAGAGACACCAGGTAATTTTTTGTTGCATTTGCTCTCCTGTCACCCAAAGCAAGATTATAATCTGATGTCCCTCTTGCATCGCAGTGCCCCTCTATTCTTACGAAAGCATCCGGATTTGAATTCATCCATGCCGCATTTCTACTTAATTTTTCCCTGTCTCCAAGTCTAATACTATATCTATCAAACTCAAAATGAATGACTTCAAGGTTTGGAGCTCGCTCGAATGATTTAGAAGCTGGAGCAGCCATTTCTTTAAAATCAGCACTGGGCTCACTAACAAATAGATCTGGTGCCGGTTGATCTTCTGGCAATTGTCTAAATCGCTGAAAAACAGTTTCTTCCTCATAAGTACGTCCGGCATCAGGCGACTCTTCAACTTTAGGAGCAACTCCGGCCTTTTCTACTTCAGGAGCTACCATAGCTTTCTTAGCGCAACCTCCCGCTATAAAAATCAGTAAAAAAACAAAACATGAAATTACAAAATTTGATGATAATCTATTTTTCACAATCTGCCTCCTTTCAAATAAAAAAATTAAAACATAACAGTAACAGAATATTAGATAAAAATCTAATTTAAAACGGGTGACCAGGCAGGAAAAAATCCACCTCCTTTCAAAAAAGTCAAGCGTCGTATTCCCGGCCTATTGGCTTGCAGAATATATATCGCGGATTCACCTAAAACAGTGGTAGCGAAAGCTAAAAACCATCCATTAGGAGACCATGTTGGGGATTCTTTACTACTTCCTTTTTTAGTTAATTGAACCTCTTCGCCGCTTTTCAAATCTTTGATTACTATTTGAGAACGATTTTTTATTAAAGAACTATATGCAATCTTATCTCCTTTAGGAGACCATGCCGGCTGATCATTGTAGAATCCTGCGAAGGTGATGCGCTTGATCATTTTTTTCTCTCCCTTTTCAGCATCCATAATATAAATTTGAGGTGTTCCTGACCGGTCTGAAGTAAAAGCAATTTTTTTCCCATCCGGCGACCAGGTCGGCGAGGTATCAATCCCTCTGAAAAAAGTCAACCTTTTAATATTACCTTTTGCATCAATTACATATATTTCAGGATTCCCATCCTTACTTGAGGTAAACGCAATCTTTTTTCCATCTGGTGACCAGGTCGGATTTGCATTTAATCCTGGAAAGTTTACAATTACTTTATTTTTCCCCTTTTCAAGTGAAACAATTTTTAAAATCGGATTATTATTTTTGTACGATGTAAAAACTATCTTCTTACCGTCCGACGACCAATCCGGAAATAAAATCAGCGATCGATCGTTTGAAAGCCGCTTTAGACTCTTTTCATACCCATCGTAATCTATAACAAAGAGTTCTTTATGGCCTGATTCAACAGAGACAAACGAAATTTTTGTTTGCGCTATTCCTGTTTCATTCGTTAATTGAAATACAGTCTCATCGGCAAATTTATGCATTATTTGCCTGAGATGAGATTTTTGCCCTCTATATAATTTTCCAACCAGATATCTCCGATTAACAATATCATAGAGACTTAACTTGAAGGTTATCTCATTTTCTGTTGCGGCATATTCCCCTTTTATCACGGCATGAACGCCTAAGTTCTCCCATTCTAAATAGTGAATAGCTTCTTCATTTAAATCTAACCTATTTATATCGTTGGCCTTTAGCGGCTTGATGATATCAAACATACCGGATAAATTCAAATCATTTTTAAGAATACCCGCTCCTTCGACAGCAGATACATCCGTCAACTCAAAAATTTCAGTAACTAAAAAATCAGGTACAGCAATTGCTATTTTCTTTTTTGCTTCTTTAAATACACTGAGATGCACATCGGCCTGAGCATTTGCATCTGAAGGGGTGAGCCAGAACAGAGAAAGAAAAAATACTATTAATAAACATCCTTTTTTCATAATAACTTAATGCAGCTAAAAGAAACTTAGTTTCCCGCTTTCAGGGGAATGACCTAATGGCGTCATGATTATTGAAATCGCTTATTGTTATTCCTGAAACCCAAACGTCATCACCGGCTTGATCGGGAATCTATGAAAATTCAAGTTTATCCTAACATACCTATAAACAACAGGGTAATAGTTTAAAAGTATCTACTTTATTTTAAAGTGTAATTAAAGTCAAGAAATACCCTGAGAAAGTCTTCATGGTATTCGGTTGGCAGCGGGGGAAGAGGATCGGAGTTTTTAACAGCTTCTAAAGCTAAATCATCCAGCATGCGATTCCCTGATGATTCATCAATTTTGTAATCCTCAATTCTCCCACTTCGAATTATATTAAATGAAACTACTGTCTTTTTGTTGGTTTCCTTTTCGCTTAAAATTTCAATTCCTGATGGATTTTTCCATTGAGACTTTGCTTTGTTTTGAATTAATGCAAAATAGAGCGAAAGATATGACGGGGTCTCATTTACGTTTTGATTTGAGACAGAAGGAATATGGCTCGTTAACTTTGCCAGGGCTTCATTTATGGCAGAGTCATCCGTTATGGGAGATGGTTGAATTTTTGAGTCTTCCTCCAGCCATTTTTTTTCTAATTTCTCCAGTTGTTCTAAAGATTTTGATTTTTCAAAATCCAGTTTGCTGCTTTTATCTTTAGACCATTCATCTTCAAGTTTATTCAATTCTTCTAAGATTTTGTCTTTTCTTTTTTCGCTCTCGTCAATTAAACCACTTTCATTTTCTGCTTTTTCGATTTTATCCAGCGCGGCTAACATTTCAGGAATCTCACTTTCTTCTATATCATTTTTTTTTTCAAGCGGCTTTTTTTGTTTAATTTTTTTTTCCAGTGTTTTCAATTTTGCTAACGCTAAACTATTTTTTTTCTCTGTAAGCAGCTTAACAGGTTTAGTTTTTTCCACAGGTTTAGTTATTGGCGCTGGTTTAGTTTTTGGCACTGGTTTAGCTTTAGGCGCAGGTTTAGCTATCTTTTTTATTTGAGGTAATCGGACCAGGTTTACTTTATAAACAGGCGTATAGGTTGTTTTTTTTGATTTAAAAAATGGTACGACGGACAGGACACCAATAAAAAACAAATGTATGAGTGTAGACAATAAAACCATTTGAATCATTTTTTTATCTCACTCAATAAATTCGGTAACCATGCCGAGCCGTTGAATTCCCGCCTTTTTGATCTTTGCCATTGCTTTGACGACAAAACCATAAGGCAAGTTTTTATCTGCTCTGAGAAAAACTTCTCTCAATTTTTGCTTATCATATAAATCTTTCAGCCTCTTATCAAGCTTATCCATTGATATAATTTCTTTACCAAGATAAATCTTTTTATTTTTTTTAATAGAGATAACAGCGCCTTTAGATAAATCCACTTTTTCTGCTGCCTCCTGAGGAAGTTGAATGTCTACCCCTCGCTGCAACATGGGAGCGGTTATCATAAAAATAATGAGAAGGACAAGCATGACATCAACAAAAGGCGTTACATTAATTTCTCCCATAAGCTTTTGCCATCGATGTTTTGTTGTTCTCATCTCATTTTTTCCTCATCAAATTTCTTTCTACCACGGATACAAATTCCAGTGAAAATTCATCCATTTCTGAAGCTATGAAATTAATCTTATTATTAAAATGATTGTATCCAATAACCGCCGGTATTGCTGCCGCAAGTCCTGCTGCTGTGGCAATCAATGCTTCAGATATCCCTGGAGCAACACCACCAATACTTGCTGAACCTTTAATACCGATAGCTCGAAAGGCATCCATAATACCCCATACTGTACCAAATAAACCGATAAAAGGGCTTGTGCTTCCAGTCGTTGCTAAAAAACTCAAGCCTTTTTCGAAGCGGCTTATCTCTTTCGACTCGGCTTTATCCAGAGCGCGTTGTAAAGCCTGTAGATCATCTTGTATCTGAGATTGCCTTGTCTCGTCAAATAAAGAATTTTCTTTCCTACGATATTTTTGAAGCGACACAACATCTAAATAACCGGATATAAAAATATTTGCTACATGACTATTTTTTAAAATTTTACTCGAGGCATAGGCATTGTTCAAACTCCCGCCTCTTGGAAAAACTTTTCTAAATTTTCTGGATTCTTTATTTGCTTTTCGGAACAAAAGCATTTTTTGAAACATTATTGACCAGGAAATGATTGAGAATAAAAGTAAGAGCAGTAGGACTGCTTTAGCAACCGGCCCGGAGTGAACGACCATCTCAATTACACTTCCCTGAAAACCTCCATTAATCGCTTGTATAATATCCATAAACTCTTACCCGATAAAATTTTTGTAAAAAAAGAAGCTTCCTGCGGAAAACCCTGCACGAGTACGGCTCACAGCAAGCTATAAGGAATGCACTCGCTATACGCATTAAGAGCTTTAATTTTAGTATAAATATTTCTTAACTTATTGTAAAGTGATGTTATAAGTTAAGTAACATAGGATAAAATTTAGTAAAAGTCAAAAAAAACAATGAGAAATATAAAATTAACTATTCAATATGACGGTTCAAATTACCACGGATGGCAGATTCAACCAAACGGGATTTCAATCCAGCAAGTAATTGAAGAAGCAATTTTTAGCATTACAAAAAAAGAACCCAAGCTTACTACATCCGGCAGGACTGACGCGGGAGTTCATGCGTTATCACAAGTCGCTAATTTTAAAACCACTTCCATGCTGGATACGGACAAATTGCAAAAAGGTCTTAACAGTATATTGCCAAAAGATATTGTCATCTTAGATGCGCAAGAGGTCCCCCTGGATTTTCACGCAAGAATATGCGCTAAAAAAAAACTTTATCGATATGATATATACAATTCGCCTTTTCCCGATGCTTTTTCTTTTAAGTTTGCTAAGTTTATTCCATACTGTCTAAACGCCTCTTCCATGAAAATTGCTTCTCAGCATTTTTTAGGTAAACATGATTTTTCCGCATTCAGATCTTCTTCATGTGAAGCCAAGACCACAGTCCGCACTATTTATAAAATTGATTTGTCTCAAAAATTTTCCAACAACACAAAAAACAGCATAAACAAGCTGTCTTTTACTCCTTGCTGGATAACCATAGAAGTTGAAGGAAATGGGTTTCTAAAAAATATGGTAAGAAATATTGTCGGAACTTTAATAGAAGTCGGAAGAGAAAAACTTGTCCCTGAGGATATAATAAAAATTCTTGCATCCAGGGACAGAAAAAACGCTGGTCCAACAGCCTCACCTCATGGCTTGTTCCTTGTTAGGGTTTTTTATTAAAAACACTGGTTCTAACTATCTGCATTAAGCAAGGTAATCTCTCATCGGAAAAGTTAAAAAATGAAATAGTTGCCATTCCAATTTTTTCATAGCAGTTTCACATCTAGCAGATCATCTTCTTTATCAAGGAGGCGCTTCAGTTTTTTGAAACAGGATTGACTGCAGGTCAAAAGCATTAGATCATAACCATGCTTTTTTGCTTCTGATTCACTTGTAGATAAAATTGCAGGGACTTTTTTATCTATATCCTTTAATCCTAAATAAATAATCTTTCCTTCATGCTCTTTCATGTCAACTCCATGCGAAAACTTTGCCCCGATAGCGTGAATCTCCACTTCATCATCTACAAACTCACTACACCAGGCGCATGTGTTTTCAGGAGGCAGTTTGACCATAATATTTAACAACAGATTTACAGCTCGGCAAGTTGCCGCAACCACAATTGAAGCTCCGCTTGCCGACAATCAAAAAGGGCTCTCGCCCGTTACCAAAAAAAACTTTGTTAAAAAAATAAGATCTATCATATTATAAAAATCAAGATGACAAGTCAAAATTTAATCCTTAATTGCCAATAATAGTTTGATGTGATAAAGTTTTCGCTTATAGATAATGAATCAGGGAACTTTGATTCCCGACTTGATCGGGAATCTATTCAAAATTGAAATGTATACTCCTTCGTTTGAAGAATTTAAAAAAATGGCAGACCAGGGAAATCTTGTGCCTGTTTACAGAGAAATGATGGCAGATATGGAAACCCCTGTTTCCGCATTTTTAAAAATAAAAAAAGGAAATTATTCCTTTCTCCTTGAAAGCGTTGAAGGAGGTGAAAAATGGGCTCGATACTGTTTTCTTGGGTGTGATCCTTCAATCGTGTTTTTAAGCAAGGGAGGCAAATCAACCATAATTAGAAATGGCAGGTCAGAAGTGTTTGATAACCATGGTGATCCATTAGCCTCTCTCAAAAAACTTATGGCTGAATTCACTCCTGTCATATTAAAAGGTTTGCCGAGGTTCTTTGGCGGAGCAGTTGGATTCCTGAGTTATGATATGGTGAAATATTTTGAGGAATTGCCGGACACGGTGAAAGACGATCTTAATCAACAAGATGCTGTTTTCATAATTACAGACTCTATTTTGATTTTTGACAATGTTAACCAGAAAATCAAAATTGTATCTAATGTTTTTTTAAAAGATGGTGACCTCAGAGAAGCTTATGATAAAGCAATTTTTAAAATTGACAGTCTTCTTTCCCGTTTACAAAAACCAATGGTCTCTGGCATCCTGGGTAAAAAAAGTGTTTTAAATAAAAAACCAGAAGTTCAATCCAACTTCACTAAAGAAGATTTTAAAAAAGCAGTTCTCAAAGGTAAAGAATATATCCGCAATGGAGATATAATACAGGTAGTTCTTGCCCAACGTTTACAAACAGTTATTTCTACTGACCCATTTAATATTTATCGTGCTTTAAGGACATTCAACCCTTCTCCTTATATGTATTACTTGCAATTAGGGGATGTGGAAATAGTAGGAACATCCCCTGAAGTGCTTGTCAGGTTGGAAGAAAATGAGGTTGAAGTAAGGCCTATTGCCGGAACCAGACCGAGGGGAATAACAGAGGAGGAAGACCTCGCCCTGGAAAAAGAATTGCTTAAAGATGAAAAAGAGCGGGCCGAACACATTATGCTTGTAGATCTCGGTCGCAACGATCTCGGACGAATAGCTGACATCGGCTCGGTTAATGTTAATGAGCAGATGATAATTGAAAGATATTCCCATGTTATGCATATAGTTTCCAATGTTAGAGCAGTTTTGAAAAAGGAGAAAGACTCTTATGACGTGCTTAGAGCCACATTCCCGGCTGGAACGGTTTCAGGCGCTCCAAAAATCAGAGCTATGGAAATTATAGATGAACTGGAGCCAACCCGAAGAGGGCCTTATGCAGGTGCCGTCGGTTATTTCAGTTTTTCTGGAAATATGGATACTGCTATAGCAATCAGAACCCTTGTCATAAAGGACAAGATGGCTTATCTTGGTGTTGGAGCAGGTATTGTAGCTGATTCCGATCCGGACAGGGAATACGAGGAAACAATAAATAAGGGAAAAGCATTATTAAAAGCAATAGAAATGGCAGAGAATGGATTGTAGACATTAATTAACGGCAAAACATGCTGAAACTACGGAAAATGAATTTGAAGTTGGGTCATGGAGCAAGGAACAAGAAAATTAGATCCTTGACCCTTGACACTCGACGCTTAAGCAAAACAACTTTGCGAATTCTGCGGTCAATATTTGTTGAACTACCTTAGAAAAGTCAATAATATGTCATCAAAACAAAAAATACTAATGATCGACAATTATGACTCTTTCACATACAACCTGGTGCAGTATCTTGGAGAGCTGGGTGCGGATATAGAGGTTTTTCGTAATAATAAAATCTCAATAGAGAAAATTGAGGAATTCAAACCGGAAAAAATCGTGATCTCTCCCGGGCCGGGAACCCCTGAAAAGGCTGGGATTTCTGTAAATTTAGTTCAAGCTTTTGCCGGAAAGATCCCGATCCTCGGAGTTTGCCTTGGACATCAATCCATTGGACATGCCTTTGGCGCTAAAATTGTCCATGCGGGGAAATTAATGCATGGGAAGACTTCTATGATTCAACATGATGGAAAATCAATTTTTGAAAATCTACCTGTTCCCTTCAAGGCAACGCGTTACCATTCACTTGTAATTCGCAGGGATACCCTGTCTGACAATTTTGAAATTACCGCGGAATCCGAGGATAATGAAATCATGGGAATCCGACATAAAAAATATATTCTGGAAGGAATTCAATTCCATCCCGAATCCATCATGACAGAGGTTGGTAAAGACCTGTTAGAAAATTTTTTAAATTTGTAATGATTATTGACTCTATTTCAAAATTAGTAGAAGGAACTAATCTGACAAAAGATGAGATGATCGCTGTGATGTCTCAAATTTTGAAAGGTGAAGCGACAAATTCTCAAATTGCCGCTTTCGTTACTGCTCTTAGATTAAAGGGTGAGACAGTAGATGAAATCTCAGGGGCAGTGCAAGTTATGCGTAAGATGGCGACAAAAATAAATTCCAGAGCTGAAAACATAGTAGATACTTGTGGAACAGGTGGAGATGCGTCCAATACATTTAATATTTCCACTACCGCTGCCTTCGTTGCCGCAGGAGCCGGAGTTACAATAGCCAAACATGGCAACAGATCGGTATCCAGCCAGTCAGGAAGTGCAGACGTTTTGAAAGCACTTGGGGTTAACATCGATATAGAGAAAACAAAAGTGGAGGAGTGTTTGAATGAAATTGGGATAGGTTTTCTGTTTGCTCCAAGATTGCACGGAGCAATGAAACATGCTATTGGCCCCAGGCGGGAAATAAAAATCAGGACCATTTTTAATATTCTTGGTCCCCTGACTAATCCCGCGGGAGCCAAAAATCAGATAATTGGAGTATATGATGCTAAGCTGACCAACACATTAGCCAGAGTCCTTAAAGATATGGGGAGTGAGCATGTCTTTGTCATTCACGGTAAAGATGGAATGGATGAAATAACTCTTATATCAAATACTATAGTGGCAGAACTAAAAGATGGGGTTTTAAAGGAATATGAACTTAATCCAAGACACTATGGATTCAATCTGTGCAAACCGGAAGATCTTCTGGGTGGAAGTCCGGATCAAAATGCTGATATAACAACGTCTGTATTGTTGGGAGGTAAAGGCCCTAAACGGGATATTGTCCTTTTAAATGCTGCCGCAGCAATAATAGTTTCCAAAAGAGCTGCAAATTTCCATGAAGCTTTGCCATTAGCCGAAAAGTCAATTGATTCAGGAAAAGCTTATCAGAAGCTTGAAAAATTGATCAAACTAACACAGACATAATTATAATAAGCATTCAGTTCTCAGCAGTTAGCTTTCGGCTTCAAAAATCTTTTGCTGATTGCTGAAACCTGACCGTTTTCATATAACCATGCCTAATCTATAGAGGGCATTTATCATGCCTATAAGAACTGTTTCCTGTTTAAGTGAAAAGCTCTTATTAAACTTTATACCGCAGTGGTCGCGAAAAACGCTCTTTATAACACCGGAGAAAGGAAATGGTTCTTGATTTAACAGGCAAATATCACCACGAACAGGGAATCCTTTGACCCATTTTTTCGCCACGTCGTCTGAAAAATCAGGAACAAAAACATTGATCCCGCTAAGAGAAAGATCTTTAACATTAAATTTTTTTTTGTTCGTTGTTATGAAGCAAATCTTCGGCTGAGTAATAGCAACACGTATATTCCTCCGTTTATTCCGGGAAAGGCGTTTCTGCCGTTCAAAAACATTTTTCGCTTTTCGCTTCTCATCGTCCTCGAGGTTTTCCGACATAAAAGCCACTTTCATTTTCAGATTTTCAGCTTCTTTATCAATTAAATCCGCTTGAAGGGAGAGAATCTGCTGGTTATCATTGTTAATTTTATTTCGTAGGCACAAAATAATATTGCGATAAATTTTGTGGCTCAGCTTTGGTTCTTTATGAAAAAATGAATTTAATTCATTCTGAGTTATCGTTAAACAAGTTACGTTAGTTTCTGCTTTTACCGTGGCATTTCTTGGTGTTCCGGTGAATAGTCCTATCTCCCCTATCAGTGCAGGAGCCAGCAGGGTATTAATTACCGTTTCCTGCTTATAAATGCCCACTTTGCCTGCTATAAGAATAGACATGCTTGTACTCTGAGCTCCCTCATGGAGAACAATATCACCCGACTTAAGATTACTCTGACTGAAGTTAACAAGGAACTTTATCAGTTCGTCCATGGGGAACCCATGGAACAAGGGAGTGTTCTTTAATTCATCCACATACTTCACTATTATTTCTTTAAGATTATCTGCCATGGTACCTCCCAGTATAGCAAGAATTTGCCGTTAGTTGCATCTTTTCGGTTTAAAAAATTTTTTTTTCTGACCGCTGATAGCCGTAAGCAGACAGTTTTTATACTACCTGGCTTAACCTTTGGAGATCATTGACTGCATTTGATATTAAAGTTTCCTGGCTATAGGTTAATTTGTCAAACTGAATTCCACATGAGGTGGGAAACATGCTCCTTATGACCCCGGAAAAGGGAAATGAGTTATGACCCTGAAAAAAAATCTCTCCCTGTACAACCACTCCCTCTACCCATTTTTTTTCGATTTCTCTTCTAACTGTTGATAACTCAAGGCTAACTCCACCAAGTGAAAGATCTTTAACGATAACAGTTGTTTTTTTAATTTTAATGTAGCAATGCTTTTGGTTTGTAATAGAAACACGTATACTTTTTCGACTGTTTTTCGAAAGCCGTTTATTTGCAGGCAGGATATCCTTTTTTTCTTCAGTTGCGGGCTTAGTCTTTTTGAGGTCTTCTTTCTCTTTCAAAGATGCTTTCAGTTTTAAAACTTCCTTTTCTCTTGAGCTTAAATCTCCTTGAAGAGAAAGAATTTGCTGATTGTCGTTGTTAATTTTATTTCGCAGGCTCAATATTATATTGCGAAAAATCCTCTGACCTGTTTCTGGATCTTTTAGAATAATAGTATTTAAGTGCTTTTGCGTTAACGAAAGACTAATTGCGTCATATGCAGCTTTTACAGTTGCATTTCTTAACTCCTCAGCAAAAAGCCCAATTTCACCAATCAGCACAGGGGGTTCCAGGAAACAGACTCGAGACTTACCTTTAAAAATCTCCACTTGACCCGTTAAAACAATGGCCATGCTTAAGCTCGGTTCTCCCTCCTTAAAAATAATATCTCCTGCTTTAATTTCAGTATGTTGACAGTTCACGAGGATCTTTACCAGTTTTTCAATTGAAAGACCATGGAACAGCGAAGTATTTTTTATAACATGAACATGTTCTTTAATTATTTCTTTAAGCTTTTCAGACATAGATTATCCCTTAAAATACAACTGATTTAATCATAACGCACATTAGATTTCAATTTAAAATATATATTGAAGACTCTCCCACAGATTTCCTCTGCAGGTCAATATTTAGTGATAAATTTTGTATTCATATATTATTATGATAAAATTTTTTTATTTTCATGGTAGTCCTGTTTTTTGGGTAAACCTGATGCTGAAACCTTATGGTAACAAATCGCCGAACGTATCCTCCAGCGCATTCATAGAAAATTCAGCTCGGGTTATAGGCGATGTCACAATAGGAGAAGAATCCAGTGTCTGGTTTAACGCAATAGTACGTGGAGATGTAAATTACATTCGTATTGGAAACCGGACAAATATCCAGGACGCCACTGTCATACACGTAACGCACGACACCCATCCAACAATTCTCGAAGATGACATCACTGTGGGGCATTCTGCTACCATACACGGCTGCACTATAAAATCCCGGGTGCTTATCGGTATGGGAGCGATCATATTAGACGGTGCAGTGGTGGAATCGGACTGTATTATAGCCGCCGGCGCCCTTGTAACAGAAGGTAAAGAGATCCCATCAGGCTGGCTGGCAATGGGGATACCCGCAAACCCGGTAAGGGAACTGACCGGGCAGGAACGCACATCTCTGCTTGAACACGCGCAAAATTATATAAGATATAAGAACGAGTATATGAATGATTCTAAATAAAATAATCGAAGAGAAAAAAAAAGAACTCAAAAATTATAAAAGCTCTGCCTCGCTTAAAGAAGTCAGAAAAAGAGTTGGAGATGCTGACATTAGCAGAGGATTCAAAAAATCGATTAGAAATGACTCCATTAATATTATCGCAGAAATAAAAAAGGCTTCTCCCTCAAAAGGGATTATCCGTGAAGATTTTAATCCTGTTGAAATCGCAAAAATCTATGAGGAGAATGGAGCCGTCGCAATTTCTGTTCTTACTGATAAAAATTTTTTTCAGGGTGACATTCAGTACTTAGATCAAATTAGAAAAAATGTCTCACTGCCTTTATTAAGAAAAGATTTTATAATCGATGAGTATCAGCTTTACGAAGCGAAAGCCTATGGTGCTGATGCAGTTCTCTTAATCGCAGCTGTTCTTGACAAAAACCAATTATCAGAATATTTAGGCTTGAGCAAAGAGATAGGACTGGAAAATCTGGTTGAAGTACATTCTTTCAAAGACCTGGAAAAAGCAATGAATTGTGAAGCAGAAATTTTAGGGATTAATAACAGAGACCTTCAAACTTTTGAGGTATCATTAAAAAACACCTTTGATCTGGCAAAGGAAATCCCGGAAAATAAAGTAATAATCAGTGAAAGCGGTATAAACACTCATGAAGATATCGTTTCCTTACAGAAAAGCGGTGTTAACGCCTTTCTCATCGGTGAAGCCCTGATGAGAGAAAAGGATATCGGTAAGAAACTGAAAGAATTAATTGGATTAACTTCTTAGACTGGATAACAGGATAAACTGGATTTTTTTCTTACCATCTTGTCTAAATAGAAAATTAGCTTAATTCGTGCAATTCGTGGTTAATTGCATTTCAAATCTCTGCCCAAATTATTTAAATGATTAAAGTAAAAATCTATGGTTTCTATTTGACCCGTTGATTTGATAGTGGTAGTATTTATTCATACCAGAGGAAAGGTGCCTTCATGGGATTAGCTATTAAAAAAACTATTTCTCTCCCACCAGAGATTGCAAAAGAAGTTGAAAATCTTGCGCATGAAGAGGGTAAAAGCGTGAGTGCTATCATCCAGGATGCACTTCGTCTGGCAAAAAAACAACGGATTAAGAAAGAGTTTAGCAATATTCAAGGCTATTGGAGTGCTAAAGCAAAGGAAAAAGGAATACTAACGGAGCGGAATCTAAAAAAATATCTGGGGAAATAATGAGAGTTGTTTTTGACACAAACATTTTTGTGTCAGCCTTTGCAATCCCCGGTAGCAAAGCCGAACAGGCAATCTTTAGAATCATCGAAGGCAAAGATACTCTCCTGATTTCAAAAGAAATCCTCAATGAGCTTTTATCTACACTTGCAAAAAAATTCAGTACTAATATAGAAGCATTAAGCCGCGTGGCTGTTAGCCTGTCTGACATGGCAGATTTAATAGAATCCCAAAAAAATCTGAAAGTATTTAAAGATGATCCTGACAACAGAATTCTCGAATGTGCCGTTGCCGGCAAAGCAGACTTAATAGTAACTGGTGATAAAAAAATGCTTGAGTTAAAAAATTTTAAAGGAATTAAACTTCTTTCGTTAAGAAACTATCTTGAAGCAAAAATTAAATAATCAATGAATTCAAGTCTTCGCAGGCAGTCTTCCATGGGCGAATCTGCGAAGCCACGCTTAGCGGGGCGAAGCTAAATATATGCCCAAATTATTTAAATGATTAAAGTAAAAATCTGTGGTATTACAAATAAAGAAGACGCGTTATTTGCTGTTGAGTGCGGAGCCGATGCCCTGGGTTTTATTTTCTATGAAAAAAGCCCTCGTTATATTGAACCGGGTAATGCGAAAAGAATCATTGCCGCCCTACCCCCTTTTGTCACAACCGTGGGAGTATTTGTAAATAAAGATTTCAATGACATCAGGGATATCACTCTGCTGACAGGGATTACTGTTGTTCAGTTACATGGAGACGAATCTCCATCATATTGTAATTTAGTTGAGGGCAAACTCATTAAAGCGATAAGAGTAAAAAATGACCTATCAATTAAAGGTATTAAAAAATATGATGTTGATGCTTTTTTGCTGGATAGTTTTGATAAAAATAGCTTTGGTGGAAGTGGATTGACTTTTGACTGGAAGCTGGCGGAGAAAGCAAAACAATATGGAAAAATTATTTTGGCAGGCGGCTTAACACCGGATAATGTTGAAGAGGCAGTTAAAAAAGTAGTTCCTTACGGAGTGGATGTCGGCAGCGGTGTAGAAAAAATGCCAGGCATCAAAAATAAAAATAAGGTTAAAGAATTTATTATCAGATCTAAAGCTGTAGGATAAGTTTAGTTTATTAGCCTATAGTGAAAACTGATGTATGTTCTCAATGAGTCGGGTAAGCAAGGCTCCTATGTTTGTCATTCCCGAATGCTTTTATCGGGAATCCTGTGGTCAAAGTGCTTCCTGGATTCCCGATAGGAACTCTCGGGAATGACAGGAAGTGTGATCTCCTCAACTCTGCATAAGGCGCTATAAAAAGCAAAAACTTAACAGCGCCTAAACTTTTTGAGATGATACAAACTGAAGGCTGATCGCTGAAAGCTGAGTGCTTTTTTATGAAACCTGACAAAACAGGACATTTTGAAAAATTTGGGGGACGGTATGTTATAGAAACACTCATGCCTGCTTTGCTGGAACTTGAAAAAGTATATAGCTCTGTTAAAAAAGATTCCCGGTTTAAAAAAGAGTTCCAATACTATTTAAAGGAATATGTCGGGAGACCTTCACCTCTCCTTTTCGCAGAAAGGCTGACAAAAAGATTGGGCGGCGCAAAAATCTACCTGAAACGTGAAGACCTGAACCATACAGGTGCTCATAAAATCAACAACACTATCGGCCAGGCTTTGCTAACGAGAAGAATGGGGAAAAAGAGGGTTATTGCGGAAACCGGCGCCGGTCAGCACGGCGTCGCAACAGCCACAGCAGCAGCTCTCTTTGGGCTGGAGTGCGAAGTATTCATGGGTGATGAGGATATCGAGCGCCAGGCTTTAAATGTTTTTAGGATGAAATTGCTTGGAGCGAAAGTAACCCCTGTATCTGCTGGCACCAGAACATTAAAAGATGCTACCTCCGAAGCACTCCGAAACTGGATAACTACTGTCAGGGATACTCATTATATTATCGGCTCTGTGGTGGGACCTCATCCCTTTCCTATGATTGTGCGGGATTTCCAATCTATAATAGGTAAAGAAACTAAAAAACAACTTTTGCAGATCGAAAAAAAATTGCCTGATGTTATTGTTGCGTGTGTTGGGGGCGGAAGTAATTCGTTAGGAATTTTTCATCCCTTTTTTAAAGATAAAAATGTTAAGTTTATCGGGGTGGAAGCCGCGGGATACGGTTTAAAAACCGGCAAGCACGGCGCTTCATTAACAGCCGGCACTCCGGGAGTCTTGCACGGTAGCATGAGCTATCTGCTACATAATGATGACGGACAGGTTTCTCCCGCCCATTCTATTTCCGCCGGATTAGACTACCCAGGCGTGGGGCCCGAGCATAGTTACTACAGGGAGATTAAACGGGCAAAGTATGTGACTATTACCGACAAAGAGGCTTTAAAATGGTTCCAGATATTTTCTAAAGAAGAGGGAATAATACCGGCACTGGAATGCGCTCATGCTATTGCTTATGCGTCAAAAATCGCCCCTTCCATGAAGAAAAGTCAGATATTAGTTATTTGTCTCTCCGGCAGAGGCGATAAAGACGTTCAACAGGTTTCAGATATTCTAAATGCATAGTAATCTGCACTGCAAATCTATACAATTTTGTTTTTTTACCGCAGAGAACGCTGAGTACGCAGAGCTAATAAATGTAAGTATAGGATGTGCCACGCACTTTATAAGTGCGTGGCACATAAAATCCTGTTTATCATGTTATCCTGTCTGATTATTTAAAAGTAAAGAACCCCGTGCTTCCGCACGGGGCATTAAAAACCTAAATCCATT
>CAYMVZ010000027.1:0-23070 GCA_964394335.1 uncultured Nitrospinota bacterium
TTAAAAATCTTGTTGTTTATCCTGAAAACATGAAAAAGAATCTCGATAAAACTCAAGGACTCATTTATTCTCAAAGAATTCTTCTGGAACTGGCGAAACGAGGCATTTCAAGAGAGCTTGCATACAATATTGTTCAAAAGAACGCCATGCGAGCAATAAAGAATGGCAAAAATTTTAAAAATTTATTAGCAAAAGATAAAGATATAAAGAAATATTTAACCGCAAAAGATATAAACAGTGCTTTTAACGTAAAATACCATTTAAAGCATGTGGACATGATTTTTAAAAAAGTTTTTGGAGAAATAGAGTCTCACCGCAAAGGCCGTAGAGATACGTGAATCTGCGATCTCTGCAGCAAATCTTTTTTGTAACGAATTAAGTACGGAAAATCACTTGTTGACTCGGTTTATTGCGAATGATTAGCGATTGGGGTCATACCTTACCTATTTACATTTACAATATTTAATATTAATAGATAACGGGCTGTTGCCCAATTTCAATGGTGCAAAAATGACGTATAAATTGCGCAACGGATTTGTTTTATTGCTTTTTTTAATTATTGCTGTTTTTAACGATGAGTCTTGGGCATTTCGGGAGTTCGATTTTTCCAATAATTTAATCCCCTTAAAAGAAATAAAATCGGGAGGAGTCTCAAAAGACGGTATCCCGGCTGTTATTTTTCCGGAAATCATAACCACAACAAAAGCAGCAGAATTTATGAAAGATTCTGATCGTGTCATGGGATTATCGATAAATAAAAAAAGTAGAGCCTATCCCATTAAAATACTGAATTGGCATGAACTTGTAAATGACAGGCTTGGAGACAGGAATGTATTAATCTCTTTTTGTCCGCTCTGTGGTACAGGACTGGTGTTTGATAGACAGGTAGGAAATAAAGAACTTACCTTTGCTGTCTCAGGATTGCTTTACAACAGTGACCTTCTATTTTATGACCACCATAGCGATTCTTTGTGGTCTCAAATTGAAGGGAAGGGCATAACCGGCAAATTTAGCGGAAGTAAATTGAATCAATTACCTTCGTTACACACCACATGGGGGTATTGGAAAAAGCAACACCCTGACACTACGGTTGCTTTACCGGAACTTGGCTATATGCCGAGCTACGAAGCAGATGAATATGCAGCGTATAACAAATCCAACGAACTTATGTTCCCCGTATCAAAAAAAGATTCCCGTTTTCACCCAAAAGAAACAATAATTGGCGTCAGGTTAAATGGTGTCGCAAAGGCTTATTTTTACTCAACACTTAAAAAGTTAAAAACACCCATAGCTGATGCTGTTGGTGGTCAACCTATATTAGTGCATTATGATAAAGCGTCTTCAACAGCATATATTACGAATAAAAATAATAAACTTCTAAATTCAACCGTGGGGTTTTGGTTTGCCTGGTATGCATTTAACAGTGATACACTTATTTATAATGCAACTATCAGCAGCCAGCTTTTGGCGAAATAAAGGGATAAAGTCCACTTATGACTGCATTATAATACAGCTATAAGCAGTCAGCTATCGGCGCTCAAAATTACACACCTCGCTCATTCAAGCGGTCAGCATTCAGCTATCAGCAAGATCCTCTGAAGAGGGGGTTGATGTTGCACCATGACGGGCTGTTGCCCAAACATAAAAGTGAGTGAAATGTTATTAAGAGCACCCCTGTGAATTGCACTCCGCCTTCTTGCGAAGGAAGGGAAAGATGGGAGGTTATAATTCACGCATAATTCGGGTTCATTAATCCCTTTGCCTTTATTGGAGTATGTTAATTCTGTCCTTAGGTTAAGTTAACACGTAGAGAGATTACAATATGCAAGAAGATAAAACAGGACTCGTAGATTTTTTTAATAATCTCGTGAAAAACCAAGGTTTGAAATTAACGATAATTTTGTGGTGTCTTTTTGGAGCTTATTTTGTTTTTTATGCGGTAATGAACCCTGGAAAACACACTGTGACACCTGCGTATTGGCAGGCTTCTTTAAATTGGATAAACAGCCAAAATCTTTATACTGGCAAAGGAGTAGGATTTTTGTATCTTCCTCAATCAGCTATTATGCAGATACCTTTTGCCATTATGCCATTTACTATTGCTGAGCCAGTGTGGCGTATCGTCAACATTTCTCTCTTTGCCTTCTCATGCTATATAGTAGCATTATTATGCCGATTCATGCCTACAAAAAAAAGCTTTCTCATTATCTCATTATTTTCTTTACCCCTGGCAATTGACAGTGCACGAAATGGGCAAATAAATCTGACAATAGCAACTCTGCTAAGCATTACGGCATATACCTTAACGCATAAAAACTATACGCTCAGCGTCATTGTTTGCCTCATTGGTTTTGCGCTTAAGCCATATATGGTAGTACCGTTGTTGTTAATTTGTGGGGTTTTTCCAAAGCGTTGTCTTCCTTCAGCAGTTATAGGTGTGCTCATCTTGTTTCTTTTTCCTTTTCTTTTTCAAGTACCCAACTATGTGTTGCATCAATACAAGGAATTCTTAAATACATTGGATGTTGCTCATACAGTGGCTCAACACCAGGATTTTGCATCTTTTTTTGGAATGCTCAACGTTTTTGGAGTAAATATAGAATCCTCAGTTCAAATGTTTTATTCACTAATATTTGCCTTGGCTACTTTTTTTTATAGTTTATATCATTCGATAAAAAGCCCTAAAGAAGAAAGTTCTATTATTATTATAAGTATTGCAATATCGTTTATTTTACTTTTTAGCTCAAGAACAGAAAATAACACATATTGCATGATAGGACCTTTTATCGCCTATTTTTTTTTACGATCAATTGCAATGCAAGCAAATTTACGTATTATAAATGCAATAACTCTGATTCTTTGTTATGTTGCTATGGCTGGCAGCTACGAGGTGGGAAAATTCTTTACTCCAGATCGAGCCGTGTGGTTAGCCCCTCTGGGCTTAACAGTCTTCATATGCTACACGCTGCTGATAATTATACCAGGGATTCAGAGGTTATCTTTTACATATACTGGCGCCGAATCTTAAAAAAACAATTAGGCCTAACTATTGATTGAAGTCTCCCCTTCCTAAGGGGTCAAGGGGTATCACTAACCCCGCAACAAACTGCAAGGGATGCGCTCGCTAAATACTTTCAATCGTTAGGGTTTTGATAAATTTCAAGTTGATAAATGTATATTTGAAAAAGGGTAAGTTGAAACCAATATGAGTCCTTTGGAATTATCACTGAAATAGCAGCAGATTCGTTGAAATTGTGCGCCTTTAGGTAATGAATTTTTAAAAATAAATAATAAATATCAGTTTCACCAATTGGGTAAACTTTTTTTGCATCATCATCGCTGAAGCAATGATACCCTCTTAATATAAATACCTTTTAAAATTTCATCATGCAAGATTCAGAAAGTAACAAAGACAAAATAGTGGCAACTATATCTAATAGAAATAATTTTTTTCTGATTTTGATTTTGTTACTGCTAATTCCAGCATGTACTCAGAATATAGACGATGCTGAAAAGCTAAAGCAAAAAATTGTAAAACTTTCTAATGCTGGTAAATATTCTGAAGCAATCCCATTTGCAGAAAAGGAGTTGCAAATTAAAGAAAAAGTTCTTGGTCCAAATCATTTCGAAGTTGCTAAATCAGTCGACAATATTGCTTCGCTTTATAGCAGTTTAGGTAAATATGAAAAGTCACTACCTTTGTTTAAACGCTCATTGATAATTTATGAAAAAGCTCTTAGTCCTGAGCACCCGGATATTGCTAAACCTCTCGACAATGTGGCAGCGCTTTATTTCGTTAAGGGCGATTTTGATAAAGCAGAACCATTATATAAGCGCTCATTAGCCATTCGTGAAAAAAAGTTTGGTCAGGAACATCCTGATGTTGCCGATTCCCTCCATACTCTTGCTACACTTTATAAGAGTAAAGAGGAATACGAAAAAGCAGAGCCTCTATATAAGCGATCTTTAACAATTTGGGAAAAGGCTGTGGGGTTGGAGCACCCTAATGTTGCTTCATCCCTCAGAAGCCTGGCTATAATTTATTACACTAAAGGTGAATACGAGAAAGCAGAGCCTTTATATAAACGCTCATTAGCCATATATGAAAAAGCGTTTGGTCAGGAGTATCCCTCTATTGTTACAGACCTAAACAACATGGCTGAACTATACAGGAAACTCGGTGAGGATGAAAAGGCGCAAGCTTTCTTAAATCGAGCTGAAGGAATGAAAAAAGGGATAGCACCTTAAAGCGGAGAAACTCCGCAACCACAATTGAAGCTCCCCGTAGCAGAGCTTCAGTGTAGAGTATGATTTTATTTTAAGTTCACTCGCTAACCCCGCAGCAAGCTGCAGTGAGTGCGCTCGCTAAACACTTTCGGAATGGAGAACCGAATTGGACAGCGAAGCATGAGCTGCCCAAAGGTTCAGGCCATGGATGGAAGAGCTAAGCTCAGCTTTGCCGAAATCAAATGGAGCTTCCGCTCCGGTGCGCAAAAAAAAATTGCTCAGCTTTGCATAAGGCGCTGTAAAAAGAAAAAACTAACAGCGTCTAAAAAAAACAGTTATAACGGAGTAATAGTTTTGAAAAAGTCATCCATTAACTGTCAAAGGAAAGTTTGACACCTGTTTCATCCTATGATAAATTTTCACCAGAAAACTATTTCTTTTAAGAATAACTGGAATGTCCTTATAATAGATTTATAAAGATCCTTTATTCAGAAATTCCTTGTAATATTCCATGAAGACCTTACTCCTTTTTCCCTTTCAGTGGTATCCTACTCAGCCATATCTGAGTACACCCTATCTGACTTCATATCTCCAATCAAAAGGATGGGATGTTGTTCAGAGAGACTTTAATATCCTCTCCTATGACATTTTTCTATCCCGCCCATTCCTGGAAAAAGCGGTTTCAAGGAGCAGAAGAAAGATAGAGTTACTTCGCGGTAAATCATCCCTGACAAAGGTAGAAAATGCCTTGCTCCAGGTCCTTTCTGTCGGGGATCAATATTCCGGGGTTATCATTTCACGGGTCGATGAAGCTAAAAAAGTGATGCGCTCACCTGAACAATTTTTCAAATTTGACATTTACCAGGAAGCCCATACGATTATTCAATCGGCACTTAAACTAATTTCCGATGCCTATTTCCCATCGATGCTCAGCTTCTTAACGTACCGGAGTGGGAGCGGAGCAGAGGAATCTTCCCAGAAGGCCCAAACTATGGTATCAGACGAGGATACCAATCCATTTATAGAGTTATATGAAAATTTCCTGTTAGGATCAGAGCAGTGGGAGAATTATCATATTATAGGGATTTCCGTTATCGGGACGTCACAGATTATTCCCGGTCTTACACTGGCCAGAATGCTTAAAAAGCGTTATCCTCATCTTTCTATTGTGCTTGGTGGGCCTATATTCAGCGTGATCGCGGAAAAGCTCAAAAAATGGCCTGAATTTTTTGATGAATTCTGCCATACCATTATTACTTTTGAGGGAGAGGAACCTCTTGACCAACTTTTAGTCGCTATTAAAAGCGGTTCTTCCCTGGATGGGATTCCAAACCTGATCTATAAGAACAATGGTCAGGTTAAAGTGAGTGAGCGCAAGGCAACAGTGCGGTTTAACGAAATACCACCGCCGACCTTTGATGGGCTACCTGTAGATTTATACCTTTCGCCCTATCCTATTTTACCGGTTCTTCAGAGCCGGGGATGTTATTGGGGCAAATGCACATTTTGTACACATAGCTATATTTACGGGCAGCGATACAGCCTGCATAAGAGTCCTTCCATGGTGGATCAATTGGAGTTTTTTTCCAAAAAATATAAAACAAAATACTTTACTTTTTCTGATGAAGCTGTCTCTCCCCATGCACTCAATGACCTCTCTGATCATATTATTAAAAGAGGTCTTGATTTTAGTGGGCTGGTCATGCTGAGGTTTGAGAAGAAAATGGATGCAGGTCTTTTTAAAAAAATGAAAAAGGCAGGATTTGACTTCCTTCTCTACGGTCTTGAGAGTGCCAATAACCGTATTCTTTCACTAATGGAGAAGGGAAACTCAGGCGAACTTGCACGTGATGTTCTAAGAATAAGTAGGGAGGCCGGAATCTGGAACCACCTTTTTCTCTTTTTCGGATTTCCAACAGAGACCTGGGAAGAGGCAATGGAGACCATTGAATTTCTAAAAGAGAATAGAGAGAACATTCACTCCCTTGCCCCGGGCGTCTTTACTTTAAACAAGGATTCGGTAATCTATAACCACCCAGAAAAATTTTCCATTACCCGGTTCATTGATCCTCCTGAGATGGATATTGCAACGCACCTGAGCTTTGAAATCAGTAATGGTATGTCCGTTAAATCCGCACAGAAGGCAAGTGATTTATGTGTGGAGCAAGTAAATAGGTTATTTTCGAGCAATAATATTTGGGGGGGCATGCCACGGGAGCACTTCCTCCTTTATCTTAACCATTATGGAATGGAAGCACTAAACAAGAATTTTCTAAGTCAGTAAAAGGTTTTTTTATATCTGTTGATCGGCCAAATCTTTCAACATTTTAAAAGGCCAAAAATTGAAGTCTCCCTCGCTCGCTAACCCAGCCCAAGCAAGGGGAATGCGCTCGCTAAACACTTTCAGCTACCCCCACCCGTTGGATTTACCGGTGAAAACGGATCGCCATCGGATTTTTCGGTGTAACCTTCTGCAACCCCCTTTTCAAATCTATCAACGGTTATGTTATTTTCATCATCCCGGGTTACAAAATTCTTACCCTTACAATGAGGGCAAATATACCAATATTCAGTTTCGTCCGGCTTCGGCTTTATAGCATTAGAGCTAATAGTTTCAGGCGGCCATTCCGTAGAGAAAGCTTCATTGCATCCCATGCATTTTTCTGTACTCATTATTACTACTCCTTCCTTTAAATCCCTTTGGCGCGAATGCCGAAAAGGTGTTAAGAGTTTTCCAAAAAATATCAAGTTATTTTTGGTAAGCCATCAGTCTATTTTTAACTTTATGTTAATAACCTGATAATAAATATATAGTATAAAAAAAAACCAATATTAGTGCAATATAAAAAAACATGAGTAATAAAATCAAACAGTTAAAAAAAGAGATTCTTCGGTTAACGCCTCAGAATGACATTGCGACACAGCCTGCAAGCGACGGGGAATGCGTTCGCTAAACACTTTCACTGTCGGCTTTCTTCAGAAGTCAACAGCAGACTTTAACCTTCCATCAATCTATGATTTCAGCTAAAATGGATTTGTGAAGGAATATGTTTTAAGCAATGAAGCCATGATAAGGGCAGGCTTTTTCTTTGGGATATTTACTACTGTCGCTTTATGGGAGCAAGTGAGTCCGAGAAGGGCGCTGACCGTATCGAAAGGATTAAGGTGGTTCAACAATCTGGGAATTGTATTTTTTAACACATTTCTTTTACGCCTCTTGTTTCCTCTTATGGCCGTGGGTGTGGCTGTTATGGCGGAGAAAGGGAGTTGGGGTGTACTGAATAATGTTGAATTAAACAGCTCCGTTAAATTATTTTTCGCCGTTTTATTTTTAGATTTTGCCATATATATACAGCATGTGATGGTCCATGCGATTCCATTGTTATGGCGACTCCATCGCATGCACCATGCGGATTTGGATTATGACGTTACCACCGGTTCCCGCATTCATCCAATAGAAATTATTCTTTCCATGGTCATTAAAATGTTTGTTGTTGCCGCTTTGGGATCGCCTCCGGCAGCAGTTGTTATTTTTGAAATCTTGTTAAACGCCACAGCGATGTTTAACCATGGGAATATATATATTCCTTTAGGCGCTGACCGCATATTGCGACTCCTGATAGTTACTCCTGATATGCACCGGGTTCATCATTCTGTAAAACCAGGCGAAGCTAACAGTAACTTCGAATTTAATTTTCCTTGGTGGGACAGGCTTTTTGGCACTTATATAGCTCAGCCTGAAGATACTCATCAAAAAATGACTATCGGCCTCAATCAATTCAGGGAATCCAAATTCCTTAAATTCCAATGGCTTCTTAAACAGCCTTTTATTGACGAAGTAGGAGAATATCCAATTAATAAGGGGTATTAACAAAACGCAATAATTGGTGCCTCATCAGTAAAAGCTTTTACAAGCGGCTATCACGTTATGGGAGTTAGCATCTAATCAATTTTTATTTTTATCATAGATTATTTTTAGCCCATCAAGAGTCAGAAGCGGGCAATTTTCCTGTATCAAGGCAGAGTGTTTTGCGATCAGGTCTGCCTGTCCGCCGGTGGAAATGACTTTAGTCTCTTTTCCGGTTTCTTTTTGTATTTTTATCACAACATTATCCACCAGGCCTACATATCCATGAACAGCTCCTGCCTGTATGCTTTCCGAAGTAGTTTTGCCAATAAGTGCTGTGGGTGAAATCAGTTCCACCCTTGGCAATTTTGCGGCTTTGTTAAAAAGCGCTTCCATAGATATGGAGATTCCGGGAAAAATCAGTCCGCCCAGGTAGTCACCTTTTTTAGAAACAACATCAAAGGTAATGGCTGTTCCGAAATCCACAACAATTAACGGTCCTCCAAATTTCTCATATCCTGCCACTGCGTTAGCGATTCTATCTGCTCCGACGTCTTTTGGATTATCATAAAGTATGGATAAACCGGTTTTGGTGTCATGACCTACAATAAGCGGATTCACTTTAAAATAGCTATTAGACATCTCTTTTAGAATCGGCAGCAAAGGGGGCACCACGCATGAAATAATGACATCCGTAATTCCGCTGATATCAATATTATTCAGCAGAAAGAATTCTTTAATCATGATTCCGTATTCGTCAGCAGTTCGGTGCCGCTGTGAGGCCAGGCGCCAATGTACCACAAGCTTATCATCATTAAATAAGCCAATAACGGTATTGGTATTTCCTATGTCTATAACCAAAAGCATGAGCTTATTATAACGTATAGTGATATTTATCTAAAAACTTCTTTTGATTCACCGCGGAGATTGCAGCGCAGAGGTCCCTGATAAAAGCATCTATTCACTTCTTAATTTTTATTGACGTGATTGTAGTAAATGAATATAGTACGAATTATGCGGAAAGTAGGGATTATAGCAAAAACACATCTTACCTATCCAACGGAAGTGGTTGTTGATCTAATTGAGTGGCTCGAGAAAAAGAAGATCGAAGTATTTTTTGATAAAGAGTCTGCAGGCGCAATCGGTTTAGAGTCCAAACAGAACAGGCCTGATATTATTTCTATGGTTGATCTGCTTATTGTTTTAGGTGGCGACGGCACATTGCTCAGTGTAGCTCGTTTGGTCGCAGGTAAACCAGTGCCTGTAATGGGAGTAAATATGGGTAACCTTGGTTTTTTAACTGAGATTACTCGTGATGAAATTTATAGTGTACTGGAAAAAGTTTTAGAAGGGGATTTTAAAACAGAAGAGAGATTATTGCTTGACATTAGAGTATTACGAAAGAGCGAAAAGATTGCCGAACATAAAGTGCTAAATGATATTGTGGTCAATAAAGGAGTTTTAGCGAGAATTGTTGACCTTGAGGTAAAAGTCAATAATCAATTTGTTACTTCTTACAGATCAGACGGCCTGATTATCAGCACCCCTACCGGCTCCACCGCTTATTCACTTGCAGCCGGAGGTCCTATTGTTTACCCGACCCTTCACGCTCTGATATTAGCTCCAATCTGTCCTTTTAACCTGACTCACCGGCCTATAATAATTCCTGATGATGTGTCTATTGAGGTTCAACTGGCTACAGATCATGCAGATGTTCATATTACTTTAGACGGACAGGTTGGTTTGGGTATGAAGTATAGAGATGTTATAGAAATCAGGCGTTCCAAGGACAGCATCAAGCTAATTAAGGCACCGGATAAAAACCATTATGAAGTTCTTAGAAAAAAATTAAAATGGGGTGAAAGATAAAAAGCAGAGATCGGTAGCCTGTGTTTAGGGATCAGGGATCAGGTGACAGTGGTCAGATAATAATAATCAATCATCTGCGAAAATCTGCGTCCAAATTAATTTTACTTCCTAACTTGCGAATTTATGTTATTGGAATTACATATCAAAGACTTTGCTATTATCCATGATTTGCGAGTTCAATTCGATGAGAGTTTGAATATCCTTACGGGAGAGACAGGGGCAGGCAAATCAATAGTTGTAGGAGCGTTAGGTCTCCTTTTAGGTGAGAGAGCGGATACGGACTTTATTCGCACCGGTCAAGATACTGCATCAGTGGAAGGTTTATTTGATTGTGAAAACTACAGAGGTATTTTTTCTTTACTGGAACAGACTGGAATCGAACTCAATAAAGATCAATTGCTTTTAAAAAGAACTATTTCACGTTCCGGACGAAACAAGATTTATATCAATGGAAGTTTATCTACACTTGCGATGTTAAAAGAAATCGGAAACAGACTGGTAGATATCCATGGTCAGCATCAGCATCAATTGCTGTTACATCCTGAGAATCATATTGAGGTTTACGATTCTTTCAATAAACTGTCTCCTATTCGTGACAAATATAAGGAGCTTTATGTAAAGTTGCAAAAGTCTCAAACAGAATTAAACGCTTTGCAAAAAAATGAAAGAGAAAATTTACAAAAAAAAGACCTTTTTGAATTTCAAATGAAAGAAATTGACGATGCCCGTTTGATGGAAGCTGAAGATGATGATTTAAAAAAAGAAAGGGTTATCCTGCAAAATGCTGATAAGCTTTATCAAACATCTAACCAGTCATATGAGGCGCTTTATTCTTCTGATAATTCAGTTATTGAAGGTTTGAACAGAGTGTTGGAGGAGTTGTCCTCTATTGCCGAATATGATGACTCAATAAAAAAGATACTGGAGGAGGTAAAGCCGTCTCTCTTTTTGTTAGAAGAATCGTCCAACGCCTTAAGAAATTACTCCGGGCAAATAGAAATTAACCCTGAAAAATTAGGTGAGATTGAGGACAGGCTTGTTGAAATAAATGAGTTAAAAAGGAAATACGGGAATACTTTAAAAGAAATATTAGCCTATCGGAAAAAAATCGAAAAGGAATACAATGCTATTGCTTACAGCAATGAGACTTTAGAAAAGTTAAATAAGGGAATTAGCATTATGAAAAAGGATTTGGCAAAAACTGCCGTTGGCCTCGCGGAAAATAGAGAAAATATTGTTGAAAAGTTTGAATCCATGATGGAAAACGAACTGCGGCAATTGAGCATGGACGGTGTCATGTTTAAAGTAAACTTTTCTTATAAAAAAGATGAAAGCAGCTTTATAAAGTATCGAGGTATGCAGGTTTCTTTTTCTGAGAATGGCATTGGCACACTTGAATTTTTGATATCACCCAATCCGGGAGAAGAACCCCGGCCATTAGCGAAAATAGCTTCAGGCGGAGAATTATCCAGGATCATGTTATCTCTTAAAAATTTACTTGCTGCTCAAGACACGGTTCCAATCATGATTTTTGATGAGGTAGACAGCGGAATAGGCGGCAAGGTAGCGGAAACCGTCGGGCTTAAATTGAAAAGGATTTCGGAAAACAAGCAGGTTTTTTGCATTACTCACCTAACACAAATTGCCAGTCTAAAAGGGGCGCATTACCGCATAGAAAAAGAAGTTGTAAAAGGCAGATCGGTTACAATCATTCGCAGATTAAGTAATAGTGAAAGAGTGGATGAGATAGCCCGGATGTCAGGTGGAGAAAGCATCACTCAGGTTACCCGCGAACATGCAAAGGAAATGTTGAGTGCCCAGCCCTGACCATTTATGATTGTTGATTTTAGATTGTCGATTGGGGTTAGGAAAACAACAGTCAAAGAAAAAAAATCATCAACCGCCGATTGTCAATAGGCCTCCTTGTTACCTCCAGACATGTTCCAAAAGATCAAGGTAATCGGAGAGCAGACGCGTGATGAGGAATTTTTCTCTTGTAATCTCTTTTCCCTGTTTTCCCATTTCCTTTCCCATTTCCTTATCTTTGAGAATTTTTATAATTCTATCTGCAAAACCTTCTATATCATCCGGTTCTAACAAAAAGCCGTTGACACCGTCTTTTATCTGAAGCGGGATACCTCCCACTTTAGAAGCTACAACCGGAGTTCCTTTCCACATCGCTTCGGTCACAGCCAGACAGAAGCCTTCCTTAATAGATTTCTGGATGACGACAGCGGCCTTTCGCTGAAGGGCATTTACAAGGTAATTGTTTTCCAGCAACAGTAAAATGACGTCGTCGTTGGTTGAATATTGTTTGACAGATTTTTGAACTGCCTGGAACAGCTTGCCTCCTTCAGGGTCGTCTGTAGCAATATTGCCGCAAAGCACCAGCCGGCAATCTACCTCTTCTTTTACGCGAGCCCATACTTTTATTACCCCTTCCGGGTCTTTCCATTTGTCAAATCGTGAAACTTGTACTATGTAGGGCTTATCTGTCTTAACACCGAACTTTCTAAGATATTTGCAAGTTTCATCTTCTGTAATGTCCATATTTTTCGGAGTTATCGGATCTATGGCAGGAACAATGATTCTTTGTTCTACGGGAATGTCATCTTTTTTGTAGGACTCGTGGGAGAGTAGCATGAGGT
This sequence comes from uncultured Nitrospinota bacterium, assembly GCA_964394335.1. Taxonomy (GTDB): domain Bacteria; phylum Nitrospinota; class Nitrospinia; order CAJXCL01; family CAJXCL01; genus CAJXCL01. The sequence continues at coordinate 12,592 of CAYMVZ010000027.1, forward strand.
CGTACCGGAGTATAAAATCGGAGAGGAAGTCCCACAAAGTTTTATCCGGATTAGAAAAATCCACATGGCATCTCCATACCCATGGCTGTGCCTTTTTGTAGAACTTGATCATAGGCAGTGGCTGTGGATCATGAATAATTATGCAATCGTGACTCAGATGGGTGTACGCCGCGAAGTCAATATTTGTCTGTATATAGATTCTTTCCTTATTCCTTGTGAAGTGTACTGGATCCCCCTGCAATCCGTTGTGAAATTTCTTGGTAATGTTAAAAAAGTCAGGGTTTCCGTGGAGGACTCTCCAACCCGCGCTAAGGCCTACATCGTTCATAAGAGGAACGAGACTGCTCAATATTTCAGCGACACCTCCTCCCTGGTTGGTAGAATTTACATGTACTACCCTTTTCCCAAGCAGCTTTCTTGCTTTTTTGTGGATGGTTCCTATGGCATTGACTCCTACTACATCTTTATAATCTTCCAGAGTTCGCATACCTTTATTCCTCCTTGGTTGCTGACGTGTGTTGTTGAAAAAAAATTACAACATGCTAACATTTATTTGCTTTAAATTCACTAAATCAGTCCACAAGTTTTTTAAGAAGATAAATTACTTCCAGAGGTGATTTGATATTGTACTTGGCGCAAGTCGGATGTAACCCTACTTTAATGGAATACGCACTCTCCGGCATTACAGAGAACATATCTTCGTCAGTCACGTCGTCACCCACTGACAGAATGAAATCCCAATTATTTTTTGAAAGCCACTTCAATACCGCATGTCCTTTATTTATTTCGGAATTTTTAATGTCTATTACCTTATGTCCCTCAAGAACTTGAAGATTTTTATTACTTGTTAGACCAAGGAGGTTATCTTTAAGTTCGCTGACTCTTACGGAGCCAATCTCTGGATCTACCCTCCTGTAATGAAAGACTAAAGAAAATTCTTTTTCTTCAATAAAAGAACCGGGGGTTCGGTCTACGTGAAGTTCAAGAATTTCCTTGATTTCATCTTTCCAGTCGTTTTTTAAAGGTTCCAGCATTACCCATGATTCTTGTTTTTTTCTCATCCAAACACCGTGTTCAGATATAATGTTTAAATTTAGGTGACCGAACCATTTATTTAATGTTTCTTTTTCCCGTCCACTTATCAACACCACTTCGTTTTTTTTGTTAGATGATAAAGATTCCAGCAGCCCTAAAACTTCATTATTCGGCTTTGCGTTTTCTGGTCTCTCGAAGAACTGAGTAAGGGTTCCGTCGTAATCTAAAAAGAAAAGGCAGCGAGAGCTTCTTTTGTAGTTTATTTTGAGTTTCTCAGCCTCTTCTATTTTAAGTACGCGTGTATGTGTTTCTCTCTGCAAGATTTTAGTAGATTTTAACTTGCCGACGAAGTCTTCCGCCCATTTAACCACATTGTAGCGCTCTATGCGTTTTTGCATAATCCTGGTTTTTTCAATTCTTTCAAGCCCCGGCATTTCAAGGGCCTTTTTTATGGCATCGGCCATCTCTTCATTGTTATTTGGGTTAACTATCAGGGCTTCGCCGAGCTCTTTAGCCGCTCCGGTCATCTCACTGAGGATCAGGACGCCGTTCCCGTCAGTTTTAGTCGCTATGTATTCCTTGGCTATGAGGTTCATCCCGTCCCTTAAAGGAGTTACAAGGGAGATATCAGCTATGTTGTAAAGCGCAGTCAGGGGTGCGTAGGGAAGAAATTTATACAGGTAATGGATGGGAATCCAGCCTATTGTCCCGTGTTTACCGTTTATTTTGCCTATGAGTTCGTCCACCTGACTTTTTAGCATTTTATATTGTGTTACCTGTGAACGTGACGGCACAGCAACAAGAATGCATACCACTTTTTCTTTGTATTCCGGGTTTTTTTCCAGGAAAGTATTGAAACCTTCCAAGCGTTCTATTATGCCTTTTGTGTAATCAAGGCGGTCTATGGACAAGATTACCTGGTACTTGCCAACATCCTTTTTCAGTTTTTCTATCTCTTTTTCTACTTTCGGATCTTCTCTCGACTCATAATAGCGCTTGAACTCTATTCCCAGCGGGAAAGTATCCACCTTGATAACTCGATCATGAGAGTGAATTTGACCCATATCTTGCTCATATCCTAAAAGGCGCTGTGAACTTTTCAGAAAATTAAGAGCATAATCATAGGTATGAAAACCGATCAGGTCGGACCCGATAAGACCCTCAAGTAATTCATTGCGCCATGGTAAAATGCGGAAAAGCTCGAAAGAGGGAAAAGGAATGTGAAGAAAAAAACCAATGGTGGCATCCGGTAATTTTTCCCTGAGGAGTTTAGGCAATAGCATTAATTGATAATCGTGTATCCATATGACGTCCTCTTCTTTTGCGATTGTTAACACTTCTTCACAAAAGAGCTCATTAATACGTTTATAAGATTTCCAGAAGTTTTCTTTATATACAGTATGCTGGGGAAAATAGTGAAATAGAGGCCAAATAGTATTATTGCAAAACCCGGAATAATAATTATCAAAATCCCGTTTGGGAAGAAATACTGGATGGCAGTTGAATTCTGATATAAGTCTTTTTCTAATTTCCTCCTTGTTTTTTTCAATTTTATCGCTATCAATGCCTGGCCAGCCTACCCATATACTTTCATACGTTTTGTAAAAAGATGCAATACCGGTGGCCAGACCACCAGCGCCTTGCTGAAAACTGAGCCCTCCTTTCCTTCTTTCCATGCTCACAGGTAGTCTGTTTGAAACTATGATTAATTTGCTCATTTTAATAGTGCTTTATACTGGTACTCTTAAAAATCTTCCTTTTTTAGAAAGTTTTTTGCAACCCGATGGGTTAGGCTGTCCGAAAATGTCATTCTGAGGCTTTACCTGAAGAATTTCCCGTCTGTAACTTGTTGAACTTATGTGATTCTTCGCTTCGCTCAGAATACAACTAAAGGGTTCTCCGTTTTATTCTGAAGATCCTGTACTAAACGTAGTCGAGGGACGCACAATAACTGAAGAATCTCTTTTTTACAACATTTAGGTGAATTACTATAATAGTTAATTTTAGCCCAAAATAAAAGTAAAAAGGAGAAGATCAATTTTGAATGTTCTATTGACAATTGATTGAACATGCATAGCGAACGTATTCCCCGTGGTCTTGTTCTTTATCATCGTGTAGAGGGCTTGCTGTAGGGAGCTTCAAATCTGGTGTCATTTTTATTGACAAGATCAACTGGATTAACCGGATTCCTTTTGAGTTCATCGAACATGTCACTAAGCTTCGAGGAATGTACTCGCTAAACACTTTCAATCATGGTAAATTATTCGTTTAGTTGTTTGAAGATATCCCTGTGCTTCATTCAGCATACACATAAAAACACAGGGGTTAATGAAAGGAACAAACATGAAAAAGGAAGATTTTATTCTCTTTAGCGGCGGTGCTAAAGGGGCTGAAGCTGAATTCGGCGCTAACGCTGAGCAATTTGGAATTGAAGAAGTAAACTTTACCTTTGAAGGGCACAGTATTGTCCGCCAACGAGGCTTGCGTGTTCTGAATCATGAAGAACTTAAAAATGGAGACGTGAGCTTGGAATACATTTCGCAATTGATGAATCGCCGCTACACCACAACTAATACATTTAGAAAGGTTCTGCAAAGTATCTGGTACCAGATTAATTACGGGCAAGAGATTTATGTTATTGGAGAAATACTGGAGAACAAGACCATCAAAGGCGGTACGGGATGGGGCGCGGAGTTTGCCAAACTATGTAATAAACCTTTGTGGGTGTTCGATCAGAAACGTAACGCGTGGTTCATCTGGAACCAGACTGACTGGTTTGAATGCAAAAACGTGGATGAACTTGTCATTAAGCATATTCATTTCGCCGGGACAGGGACGCGTTTTCTCGAAGAGAACGGCAGGAAAGCAGTCAAGGAATTATTCGAGAGAACGTTCTCATAATTACAAGTATGTCCATCCAAAACTTGTGTGATCTGGTGTTGCGTCTGGACGGGCTGCTGCCCAAAGCAAATTAAGGCTTCTATAATCTAAATAAAAATGAAAATTAAAAAGGCTGTTATACCTGCTGCGGGTTTGGGGACAAGAATGCTTCCTATCAGCAAAACTATTCCAAAGGAAATGCTTCCTGTTGGCCAAAAACCAATGATCCAGTATGCTGTTGAAGAAGCAGTAAATCACGGTATTGAGACAGTGATCATTATAATAAATTATGGAAAGGAATTAATTAAAAAACATTTTTTAGGAAAACTTTGCAAAGAAAACCTGTCTGAAAATGAAGCTCAGGGAATAAAAACAATTTTATCAAAGACGGAATTAATTTTTTTGTATCAGAATCAACCAATGGGTGTTGCCGACGCAATAAGTCTTTCCAGAGAAATTATCAAAGACGAACCTTTTGCTCTTTTGTTGCCAGATAACATTCTTTTACCCGACGTTTCACCTTTGTATTTACTGTCAGAGGCCTTTAATAAATACAAAAAAGATGTTGGCGCCTTAACAAAAATATATCCAGTGGAGTTTAAGTTGTTTGGAAATTGTGGAAAGGTTGAATTAAAAAAGATTGATGGTCGGATTTATTCTATTAAAGAGATTAAAGATAAAGAAAGGGGAGCTTTCGTATCTAAATCGAATGACCTAATAATAAGAGGATTTGCCAGGCACATTCTTTTTCCGCATTTTTTTGACTATATCGAGAAAATCAGATCTGATCCTAATAGAGAATTGGATGATGTCCCTGTTTTTCAATTGCTGTTAAAGGAAAAAGGTATGATAGGTTGTCTTCTTGACGGGAAAGGGTACGATACCGGGAACCCCCTGGGATATCAGGCCGCAAATGAGTTCATCCAAGCTAATGTTATTAAACCGGTTACATAAAACTGACCATCTACAACAGCATCACAAGAAACCCCCTGGGAAATAATTCTTTTGTGATAAAGATATAAATAAAAAACACAATAGCCTATAGAAGCCAGCAAGAAAAAAGAAAGAGACGAAGTCCAGCTTAACCATCCTGAAATCGACAGACCGACCGCAGTCATAATTAATACAACGCCAAGATACAACTTAGTCTTTTCCTTGCCTATTATGATGGGTATTGTTTCCCGGCCAATCAACTGGTCTCCCTGTATATCCCTGATATCGAATAGGAGAGACCTCGCATAGACCAGAGAAAAAACAAACAGAAATGCAACAGATGTGGCTGAAAAAGAACCGATGCTCTCCTGACTCAAGAATGGAACTAAAACCGTTATAGTTGCCCATGCCAAAGCAATGAATATATCTTTAGAAGCCGGTATGTCTTTCAACCTCCAATATCGATTAAACCCGATATCTCTTGGAATAATTTTTACACTGTAAAAGATACCTAACAAAGTAGAAGCGAAAACCGCTGTAAAGGGTAGGGTACCTAACTCAAAAGAAACAGCGAGTGCGACCAGGGATGAAAGAATGCCTAAAGTTAAAAAGGAAAATTTATATTTCTCATAAAAAATATTTTTAGTTGGGTTATTGTGTTCCAATGCCTCACGGTCGGTAAAATTGTTTAGCATATACATGGATAGAAAATAGGAAAAGGCAACAAAAGCATAGCTGAATTTTGGAGTCAGATGTTGCAACTGGCAAATGGAATAAGTCAGAACACCTCCTCCAATGGCTACATAAAGGTTGCTGAAAATAAGAAATTTTCCAAGAAATAATGAGAATTGCGATACCCTGCTTAACTCTCTCTTTTTAATGCTTTCTACTTTTTCCATAACCCGACTGATCATCCATGTAGGGGTAGAAGCTCCTGCAGTAACCCCAACAGTTTGAAATCCGTTAAGCTGTCTTTCATCAATCTCTTTTTCTGTCTCTATAAAAAAGGTAGGAACACCTGAAGCTTTGGATATTTGTGCGAGGCGGGCAGTATTGGCGCTGTTTTTTCCACCAACAACAATCATGGCGTCTACAGTTTTAGCCAAATTTATTACCTCTGTTTGTCTTTGATCTGTTGTATCACATGTGGTTTTAAAAATCAGCGCATTAGGAAAACGTTTTAAAATGCCTTTGGTAATATTTTCATACAGAATTTTATCAAAAGTCGTTTGGGCTACTACACAGACCTTTTCTATTGGAGGTAAACCTTCAACTTCTGATTCGTTTTCTATAACGCTTCCTCTACCTTCGGTAAAACCTAAAAGACCTTCAACTTCAGCGTGGTCTTTATCTCCTACAATAATAGTAGAATGTCCTTTACGGGCATGGCGTTTGATAATAGATTGCACTTTCATTACCAAAGGGCAGGTAGCGTCGTTAATATTAAACCCCTTTTTTTTAATCTCCCGCCTTTTTGCAGGTGTTACTCCATGTGTTCTTATTACCAGATTGTCGGAATCAGCATTCTTAAAATCTTTCAGAACTATAATATTTTTTGATTCCAGCATTTCAATAACCTGAGGGTTATGTATTAAAGGACCATAAGTATAAAGGGTACCTTTAACTTTTTCTGAGACATCCATTACTATATCCATAGCTCTTTTAACGCCCCAGCAAAACCCCGCTGTTTTTGCTAATTTGACTTCCAACATAAATTTTTATACTAACCAGATCCTCTTAATTAATAAAAATGATAGAATAAAATATTATACTTCATTTTGGTAAAAAAGAAACCCTTTGATAAGCGTTCTACTGAACTCAGGAAGAAGGCTCTATTGAAATAACAACTTGTCATACTGAGACTGTCAAAGTATCAGGGTGACAAAAAGGGGGATTTCAGAACTGCCTATTTGGATTTTGATAGAATTTGTCCTTGCATTACAATTCAATCTGGTGTACACTTTTAATGTACACTTGCAATGACAGGAGGTGGCAATGGTTGAAGTAAATGTTAAAGAAGCCAGAAATCATTTAAGTTCTTTGTTAAATAAAGTCGAAAAGGGAGAAGAAGTGATTATTACCCGTCGTGGGAAAAAAGTGGCTCGCTTGGCTCCCCCCAAAAAAGAGATTTCTAAATTTCCGAGTTTAAAAAGTTTTCGCGCGACGATAAAAATGAAAGGAAAAACGCTAAGTCAAACAGTAATCGCCATAAGGGAAAAAGAAAGGCACTAATGATTTATTTGGATACAAGCATTTTGGTTTCCTACTATTGCCCGGAAGTCGTTAGCGACTCTGTGGAAAAAATTATTTTAAAAGCAAAACAACCGGCAATTAGCCTTTTAACCGAAGTGGAGTTTGTATCAGCTATATCAAAAAAAATTAGGGAGAAAAACCTGTCCAGGACTGACGGGGAAAAAATTTTTGGAGAATTTCAGTTGCACAGCAAGCAACAACTCTTTCAGTGGATTCCCATTCATCCTGAACATTATGAAATAGCGAAAAGCTGGATAGGGAAATTTACGTGTCCTTTGAGGACCTTGGACGCATTGCATCTTGCTGTTGTTTCTTTGAACAATTTTATTCTTCTCACAGCCGATATCCAATTAGCCAGATCAGCAGGCTTTTTAGGAATTAAAAAAAAATTAATTTAATGTCTATGAATTTCCTTTTTTTGGAGTGCATCGTCTTTGTCGATGCTAATTAACAAAAAACGCAGTGACACGGTCACTGCACTCCATAGAAATTCACACTGTCCGAAAACTGTTATTTTGGCCTTAAGCCTGAATCTATGAACAACGCAATTAATTGTTTTTATTAGATTCCCAATCAAGTTGGGAATTGTAAATTATCTGATTTTCGCTGTTTTTGAACAGCCTGTTAATTTACTGCATATGAAATACCATTTTTATCCTCTATAAACCAAGAATATTCTCCAGACGGAGTCATACTCTCATTACCCTGCTTTAGCGAGGTGTTAATGAGACATCCTAAATCTAATATAAATTCTAAATTGCTTATTTTTTTAAATGAAACAAGAAGAGAGATGTAAAGGGCAGGGAAGGGTCAGCCCTGCCCTTTAGTCAGAGAGGAGGTTTATCTCCAGAGTGGTTAGACCTGTTAGCGAGGGGGCTATTGGGTCTATCAAAAACTTTTTAAGTTACCACCCATGTTTATTGTATCGGTGGTTTACAAAAAATACTTTATAGTTATTTTAAAAATTGTGTATACTTAAACTTAACGTGATGTTGACACAAAGTCACTAAGGCACAAATAAAAGAGAAAATGGAGAAAAAAGAATTTAGGCGCTGTTTGGTTTTTGCCTTTTACAACGACTTATGCAAGGCTTAGTTCTTGTCTTTATAGCGCCTTATGCAACGCTCTCCTCTTCTCCACTCTCTTCCTTTCACCTGAATCTTTTTGTGTCTTCGTGCTTAAAAATCAATAGTTTACAAAACTAGTATGAATGTAAAAGAACAGTTGCAATATTTACTTCGCGGTTCCGTTGAAGTGATTTCGGAAGAGGCACTTTGTGCAAAGCTTGAAAAGTCATTATCTTCAGGTATCCCCCTGAAAGTAAAAGCGGGGTATGATCCTACTGCTCCGGATATACATCTTGGTCATACTCTCTTAATACAAAAAATGAAGCATTTCCAGGACGTGGGACATGAAGTGATTTTTTTAATTGGTGATTTTACCGGCATGATTGGAGACCCAAGTGGAAAATCGGTAGTGCGTAAAAAAATGACAAAGAAAGATATCGCGAAAAATGCCGCTACTTATAAAAAACAGATTTTTAAAATGCTGGACCCCAATAAAACAACTATTGTTTTTAACAGTCACTGGATGGAAAAGATGTCCTCATCGGATTTAATAGAGTTAGCTAGCCATTATACGGTAGCACGAATGTTGGAAAGAGATGATTTTCATAAACGTTATAAAGGACAGCAACCTATAAGTATTCATGAATTTCTATATCCATTAATACAGGGATATGACTCAGTAGCATTAAAAGCAGATGTAGAGTTAGGTGGTACAGACCAGAAATTCAATTTACTGGTAGGAAGGGAACTCCAAAAGCATTATGGGCAAGAACCCCAGGTAGTTCTTACAATGCCATTACTGGAAGGCACGGATGGAGTTCAAAAAATGAGTAAAAGCCTGGGTAATTATATTGGAATTACAGAGCCGCCCGGGGAAATCTTTGGAAAGATAATGTCCATATCCGACGAATTGATGATTAGGTATTACGAACTGCTGAGCGACATTTCCGTAAATGAACTTGCAAAAATGAAGAAACAGCTAAAAACAGGTGCTGTTAATCCAAAAGACTACAAAATAAAATTAGCAAAAGAAATAGTTGCGAGGCTTTATTCAACGAACGAAGCTGACAATGCCGCTAATGAATTTGAAAATATTTTTAAGAAAAAAGAAACTCCAGATGAAATGCCTCAATTTAGTGTTAAGTGGAATAATCAGAAAATGTGGGTCTGTCATTTAATTAAAGAGACAGGGTTTTCCAAAAGCTCGTCGGAGGCAGTTCGCCTGATTAGACAGGGGGCGGTTAGTATTAACGGAAAAAAGATAACGGACAGTGACTTGCAAATAGAAAAGAAAGCTACGTTTATTTTAAAAATCGGCAAAAAAAGATTTGCTAAGATTAAACCGGTTTAGTTTATTAAAAAAAACTTGGCCCTCAGTACTGGTCAAATATTTTGACTATGCCGGGGCGCATAGAATAGCATGCTGGGAATTTCGAGTGAAGCGAGAAATCTTTACTCGCTATAGTACTCTGCGTGAGAATTTAAGTGTTTAGCGAGCGAACTTAAAAAAATCATACTCTGTACTGAAGCTTGCTACGGGGAGCTTCAATATTTAGAGGCTTTGCCTCGAAAAGAAAAATACATTACAATATAACATGGAGGAAATTAAAATTGGCTCAAACCATTACTGAAAAAATTTTGGCTTTTCATTGCGGGAAAGATTCTGTCAGTCCGGGCGAGTTAATTAACGCCAGAGTCGATATTGCTTTAGGGAATGATATTACCGCTCCCATAGCCATTGATATTTTTGAAAAATCAGGAGCTAATACTGTTTTTGATAAAGATAAAATTGCGTTAATAGCAGACCACTTTATCCCAACAAAAGATATAAAATCAGCACAACAGGTTAAGCAGTTAAGAGAGTTTTCGCGAAAACATCAGATTGCTCATTACTTTGAGCAGGGGAGGGTTGGGGTAGAACATGTTTTGCTGCCTGAAAAAGGAATTGTGATTCCCGGAGACTTGGTTATAGGAGCAGATTCCCATACTTGCACTTATGGAGCTCTTGGAGTGTTTTCTGCCGGTGTTGGAAGCACCGATCTTGCCGCAGCTATGATTACCGGTGAAGTGTGGTTTAAAGTCCCTGAATCAGTAAAGTTTATTTATAACGGAAAGTTAAACGATTTTGTCTCAGGGAAAGATTTAATTTTATATACTATTGGCATTATAGGGGTGGATGGAGCGACATATATGGCAATGGAGTTTACCGGAGAGACAATTTCTAATATCTCGATGGACAGCCGTTTTACAATGGCTAATATGGCTATTGAGGCAGGGGCAAAGAATGGAATTTTTGAGCCGGACGAGAAAA
>CAYMVZ010000028.1:0-22597 GCA_964394335.1 uncultured Nitrospinota bacterium
CCATTTTTCCATTTCCAAGCCCAATATCCAGAAAAGACTCAGGCTTTGTTTTTTGTAAGAACAAACAGAACGTAGGGATATGAGAAAATGTACTGGTAGGCATTATCATTCCTCTAAAAAATATTTAAGATTTCTTGCAGTATATGGACCTGTTCTATTTTGCCTTGAATAACTTTACGGTTAGTAAGCCCAATAGCTTGAGTCCTTTCCTGTTTCGTAGCTTAATTCTGCCACTGCTATGTTGTATTCGTGAATTTTCGTCAGGTAATTTTTTACCGATCTCATGTAAATAAAAAGTGATTCAAAAAGGTCTTTTGCTTCCCCGATTCCAAAATCAAAATTTGCCAGGTTAGTTACCAAAAGAGCTCTCGATACCTTTCTTGCTTCCCTTGCCGTCTTTATGCTGTCATTCGCCTTGTGTATTTTTAAAAATACTTTAGTTATCCTGAAAATATCTTCCTTTTCTTCAATAGAAGATTTATCACTGACGGTCAAATCTATATCGCCCTCAATTTTTTTTAAGTCAATTTTTTCCTGCTTAAGCCTTTTTGACTTAATATCAAATATTTTATTTCCGGGAATACCCAACTGATATTTAAGAGATTCAATCATTTCTTTTTTGTCATGTTCTAATCGATTTAATTCATCTTTGCTTCCTACCAAGCCTAATTTTAGTTTTAGAACGTCCTGCTGTGTGATATCCGGGTCTTCAGATTCCAGCTTTTTATCAGCTTTTTCGTAAGCTTTTTCAAAGTTACTTTTAACTTCATCGGCTAATTGGATTAATTCTTTTGCAAGGAGAAGATCATAATATAATGTTTTGATTTTATAAGCTGTTTTATCTTTATTCCTCCGGGTTTTTTCTTTTTCTTCTGACTGATTTTTAAAAATACGATCGAAGTATTTACCAATTTTATTACTTGAAGCTACCGGAAAGTTGCGACTATTCTCAATGGCTATTTTTATGCATTCAGCGAGGGTTAATTCGATTTTCTCCTGGGCAAATAAATTTGTGGAAAATATTAAAACGAAAACCAATGGGATATAAAATAAAAGGTTTGATGTTTGTTTTTTTTTCATTACTGGTCCTATAGGTGAACTTAGCGCCTCTCGGGCGATTTAAAACCTTGTTGGTTCAAAGCTCTGATAGAGGCATCGAAACATATTACACTAATAACTTTGCCAGCGCATTATGGTTCGGGGTGTCCTAACGGACAACCCCTACGCAGCAGGGGCGGCAACTTCTAATCAGCAATATAGTCGTAAACATTTGATTCATTGTCAATAAAAATGCAAATCCCTATACAATAGATTTATTTTTAAAAATTTGTTAACTTATTACTTATGAGAAAAAAATCGTTTTATATTGCTCCATACCTTCTAATCTTATTAATCCTTCCCGGCTTATTATTTGCTGAAGAAGGGAAACCAAAGGCTGTTGTTAAAGAGCTTCTTACAGTTATAAGCATGGTTAAAGATGAATCCACGACCAAGCTAACTCCTGAAGAGAGAAAAAACAACAAAAAACTGATGGAAAAGGCTAATTCGCTGATTCATATTTCCATTTTAGGACCAAAAACGTTAGGTTCTCATTGGAAAAAAAGAACCCCTGAAGAAAAGGAAAAATTTTTATCCATTCTTACAAAACTGTTTAAAAAGGTTGCCTATCCCAAATCCGCAAAATTTTTTACTGATTTGAAAATAAAATATAATAACGAAATGATTAAAAAAGAAAAAGCAGAAATTCGAACATCCATGGAACATGAAAGTGAAGGGTTAATAGAAATTGACTACAAACTACACAAAATAAACGGTGAATGGCTTATTTACGATGTAATCCTGGATGAAGTTAGCCTTGTTTCAAATTTAAAAACTCAGTTTCATAAGATAATTAAAGAGGAATCTTTTGATGAGCTAATTAATAGAATGCAGAAAAGATTAGAGAAAGAAGATTAACCTTTAGAATGCGTAAATTTATTGCTTAAAAGTGTTTAGCGAGTCATCCCTCGCAGCTTGCTGTGGGGAGCTTCAATTATTTAGCAAAGGCCTTTTCAATTCTATCCAGAAAGTATTGCGCTCGTTTTGTAGACAGATGAAATTTAATTAGATGGTTTCGACCCTCCTGAATAATTTCTTCAGACTTCACTTTTCCTTCGAGCACACAATTTACAATCCTTTTGAGATCGTCAATATCACTAAATCTAAAAATGTGTTTTTCATTCACAAAGTCATTTGGGATATAAAGAGGCATTTTTGAAGAAACATGTGCTGCGTTGCATGCGGCATTTTCCCAAAATCGAAATGTATCATTACCGTTACCGGGCAGAGAAAGCACGATGCGGCATTGCTGAAGACTGCGGTAGTAATCGTCCCGGCTTAACCTCCCCTCCGGTGAAGGCGCCGAAGTAAAAGGTACTTCTGAAGTCTGGAAAAGGGCATCAGGGTATAAACGTCCTATTGTTTCAGCAATTTCCTTTCTCTTTCCATGGCTCATGCTGCCTAAAAAACCAATGCTGTATTGTTTTGAGGTATTGTCGTAAGATGTGATCCAATTAAGTATTTCCTCAGGCATTGCCATGGGCAAAGGAATGCTGAAATCAGAGCCGTCTGTCTCTCTACGGCAAACAACAAATTGATTGGGTTTAATTTTTGCGGGACCATCCTCTCCGTCTATCAATACAAAGGCAGCAGACAATTGTGAAAAGTTGGCCTGAAAAAAGGAAACGGCCCTTACATCGCAGATAACATAATTAAAATAACCTTTATTTACTTTTTCAGGGATATCGTCTCTATTAATCTGGCCGTCATCAGAAGGAAACCAGTCAGGAGATTTCTGGTCTTCAGGGCAAACTCCCAATCCTAAGATGCCCTGGTATAGACAGTCCTTCCTGGGATAATCTACTACATCAGGCCCCATTATTTTCCTGAGGCCGTGCAAAAGAATATCAGGCACAAAGTTTGGAAGAGAATCTGTAATAAAGAGAATTTTCAAAACAGTTGATTGTTAGTTACAACTCTTTAAAACTACTCGGTAATTCAATCATAATATAATTTAGTAGTCAATTTTTAAATTGTTTGGGTGTTATTGTGGAATTTAATAAATTGATTTCTAAATAAAATTGTGATTGAATTAGAAAAATTCTTGTTTAAGTTTCTATTTTTCAGGAACTATATGTTAGGAGTACTTCTAACCAGTACCTGTTATTATGAAAACATCGATAAGGAGACCTTTTCAGACAGGGTAGAGGAACTCGTTAACAATATCGTAACTTTAGAGAAACATGTTAATCAGCCTTTCGAGCTTATAGTTGCGGACAACTCCCCTCCTGATTGTGCTCCAACAGAAAAGATACTTCAATTTAGACCAAAAAACACTCTCTTTATCCGAGAGACGGAGAATCCCGGCAAAAGTGTTGGCGAAGCCACGTTAATAAGAGACGGAATTCATTTATCTTTTGCAAGGGGACACAAATGGCTTTTGAAACTCAGCGGGAGATATTCTCTTGCAGGAAACTGGTTGATGGATGAAACCATTAAATACTTAGAAGAGAAACAAAAGTTAATATATATTAACCTGCATGGCAGAAGCATGAAGGAGATGCCATGGGCAAAGGGGCATCCCTATTACGAAGAGAACCTAAATAATGACAAGATTCTTGTGAGCGTTTCAACAGAAGCTTTTATGATAAGCCCTGAATATCTAATCAGCAACGGTGTTTTCAGGAAGGAGTATCTATATAGAGAATACGATTGGGTAAATTTTGAGCAGCTTCTCTGGTATGCAATCAAAGACCTTAATTTTATGCATTGGCCGGAACTGCCAATAGATGGGTTCGACACAAATAAACGAGGACAATACCCATACAAGAAAAGGTTTCAGAAGGTTTATAATCCAATTTTTGAAACGACGACTGATTTCAAAGCTATTCCTCAAATCGATATAGCACCCCTTATTGAAAATGTTTAGCGAACGCATTCCTGACGGCTAGATGCGGGGGTAGCGAGCGAACTTAAATTAAAACCATGCTCGATACTAAGATTCCCCGTAGCTTACCAAGGGGAGCTTCAACCCCCTTATATTTCATAAAGCGGCCAAGAGGCCGCAACCAAAAAGGCTACCGCCTGGTGGACTAACAAAATCTTCTTAAAAAAAAGTTTTATAGTGTAATAGTATAAATATTAATTTAAACTTTGAAGCTCAGGTATTTCATTTTTGAAAAAATCAGTTTAATGCATACTTCGTTCAAGCAAGATAATTTAAAAGCAATTGAAAAATTCCATCCTGATATTTTTGAATTAATTAACAAATTTTCTTCAAAATCCTCTCTTGATTTAAAAACAGAAAAGTCCAGAAGTGGTAAGATTACACTCTCTGCCCTGACAAAAGATAAGGCACGAATTTATCTTCACAGCAAATACGACCCTGTCAAGGAATCTGAGAAAATTATTGCTGCATGTCATCTAAAAAAAACCGATTCTAATATCTTGATCCTTGGATTCGGACTCGGATACTTGCCGTTGGCAATGGTCGATCGGCTGGACTCCAACAAAAACCTCTATATTATTGAACCTTCGATAGAAGTCTTCCTATGCGGGATTGAATATACAAACCTTTCGACACTTTTAAATCGACCAAATACAAAATTTTTCATTGGAGCCGGCTTTTTAAATAAACTAAAGAATAAGTTTTTAAATGCAAATGTTACAACTGTTTTTTCTACACACCAACCCTCTCTTCAGCTTTTTCCGGAATTAAATGAAGCAGTCTCCTACCTTGAAAAAATCACCCTGCCTAAACTTAAAAAGGAACTCAATTATTCAAAATTCAAATCAGGGTCTCCTAAGGTCCTGTTATTTGAGGCCGGTTTTTTTATAGAGAAGGAATTGAAAAATGCTTTTGCTCTGCTTGGACTTACTTACAGGTCTTTGAAACTCGACTCAAACAAAAAAGAGGGGCAAGCTGAGTTCATACGAAACCTCATGGAGGTTTTGGCTGACTTCAAACCAGATTTTATTTTCACTGTAAATCAGTGGGGATTTGATGTGGAGGGAAAACTTGCTGAGATCTTAACGCATTATGAAATTCCCTTTGCATGCTGGTATGTCGATAACCCTCTTCCACTACTTATGCGGAACAACAAAAACGCCTCTGAATATGGGCTTTATATATTATGGGATGATTACTATATCGATGAAATCAAAGAACTTGGTTTCCAAAATGTAGAATATCTACCTTACGCTGCAGACTCAACTATTTTCCATCCAATCTCTCAGTCGATTTCCAAAAAGTATCCTGTGTCGTTTGTAGGGAATTCATTAAATAATATAATTGAGGCGCGCCTGAAAGAAATAAAGAATGAAAGCTATTTGATAGAGGTTTACAACAAGTTGACGCAAAAGGCTACAGTAATCCCCCCTGATCCTCCTTTTAAAAGGGGGAAGGGGGAAGATTATGAAACAATTGATTTAATAAAAAAGGAGATAGGAGAAAAGAATTTTTCGGATAGATATCTATCTTCCCTTGAAGTTGCTGTTAATTCAAAGTGGACGCAAGAGCGAAGGATCAGGGCATTGATTGCCCTTGAAGAATTTAAGCCGCATGTGTTTGGGGATAATCTGTGGAAAGAGCTGCTTCCTCCTTCTTTTCATTTTCATTCGGAAGTAAATTATCATGAGGAGCTTCCGAAAATATACCGTTCAACAGAGGTTAATCTTAATATATCAAATGTTCAGCTTAAAAACTCAGTCAATCAACGAGTATTTGACGTTTGTGCCTGCGGTTCATTTCTTCTTACAGATAATAGTTCAGCTGTACAACAATTTCTTGTGTCGGGAGAGAGCGTTGAGATTTTTGAATCTTGCGAAGAACTCTCGAAAAAAGTTAGGTATTACCTCAAGCATCCGGAAGATCGCGAAAAAATTGCGGAAAAAGGAAGCAAAACAATTTTAGAGCATCACACTTATGTGCATCGTTTTAAAGAAATACTGTCATTGCTCAAGAAGTATTTTGCTTGAGTGTTAGACGATCAAAATAGTTTTTCAGGCACCTACCCTCTTTTTCAAAATCCTGGAAGCACTTTGCAGTTTTACCGGCGTTCTTGATAATTAAATTGTCTCGTTGGGTGTTTTTATTCCAGTTGAGAATGACTTCTTCCAGAATTTTTGCCAATTCAGGCAAGTTTCCATTTTCAATCAGGTGACAATTCTGTTTAGCTCCTTCACCAACCATGTAGTCATTTCCACCTATACCTGAATAGCCAACAACAAGACATCCTGACGCCATGGCCTCTAAGGCAGAAGTCGGCATTCCTTCCTGAGAAGACGTCGCTAAAAATATCCTTGACTCACCTAACTGCTCAGCATATTTGTCTTCGCTTATGTTGTTAAGAGGCATCCACTCCCATTCTTTAAAAAAACCTTCTTTACTTTTAAAAATAAAACTAAGAATGTCTCCTGAAGGATCTTTTCTTGTCAGGTAGACTATTTTATTTTTTTTCTTCTCTGGTTGATATGAGTACCTATTGGCATCAATATAGTTATCGATTAATGTCACATCTAAGCCCATGGTCAACTCAAGAAAATTTTTGATAACAGGGGATGGGGTGATTACCCGTGTGATGCCATAATCCTTCCAGTTTTCCCCTTTAGGGAGAGAATTATATATGTAGGACCAGTTAAGAGCTATGGCAATACGACTACAATTGAGCTGCTGGGTCTCTTTCATTAAAGAAGGCATCCCCTCTGGAAAAACAAGGATATCATCAGCTGCGAATGATAAATTATCTTCCAGCCACAAAACAGGAACTTTATAATCGTGCCATGTCAGCGCAAATCCTTTTTTCAGGTGAACGATAAAAGCTTTTGATCCCAGATTGTTAAGGTGATGAACGTGCCTGTAAAGGCGTCTGGTTCCACCGGAAGGAGGGGAAAAATCAGGACAGAAGTAGAAGATGTCTCCCATAAAAGATCCTCTTTAATAATACTAAACCTAGAAAAAAATTCATTGAAACTTAAAATAATGATAGAGTCAAGAATATTTTCCTAATTTTTCTATGCCTCCAATGAATGCTGCTGTTTTCTTTTCTACCATAGTTTTAGAAGATTCCCCGTAGCTTGCTACGGGGTGCTTCAATATGAGTTGAACTTTAACCATCCTTATGTTTTAATTATCAAAATAAATGATATAAATTTTGAAAATGCTTTATTTATAAATAGGTAAGAGAGAAACAATGAAACTATTGAGAGTGTTCATTCTGGTTTTCTGCGTAGTATCATTATCCTATAATCTTGCTGATGCAAGAGTCAGGAAGGCTCCGGAGTGGCAAATATCCGAATGGATCAACAGTCCAGGTGTAACCTTAAGTGAGCTGAAAGGAAAGGTTGTTATTGTCGAATTTTTCCAGCTTTGGTGCCCGGGTTGCAACAAGTTTACAATCCCTCTGATGAAGCAATGGAACAAAACTTTTAAAAATCAGATAGAATCAGGCAAGCTTAAGATATTAAGTATCCACACAGTATTTGAAGGACATGACTATCAGAATCCTGAACGTTTGAAGTCATTCGTAAAAGAAAAGGGCATACATCACCTGGTAGGAATCGATGCCCAAAAAAAAGGGGAATATCTTCCTGAAACAATGAAAAGATACGGAACAAGAGGGACCCCCGAAGTAGCAATTATCGATAAAAACGGCTACATCCAATTTCAGATATTCGGCGGTTTCGATCCGACTATAGCAGAGAACTTAATTAGAAGGCTTATCAAAGAACCGATCTGAGAATATTTTTCACTGCCTTAAAAGTATATTTAACCTCGCTTAACTCTCCCATCGGTTCATAATCAATAATTTGACAATTCCGCCAAATGCATTTATATTAAAGCATCAATTAGAATTTAATTGAAAGATCTTTTGTTGAAAGGATTTTTATGAGTTTCTCGGGCACAAGTGGTTCCCCATTTAAAATTTTTGGAATTATTGTATTCCTTTCAATATACTCGGGACAAATGAGCAGTTTATATGCGGGAGATAAGGTCGCCTTGAAGGAACTAAAAAGGATTGGGATTGAAGAGTTCCAAATTCAAATGCGCTCAAAAGACCGTCCATTAGCTCCGAATACGGGAATGAAATTTGCCAATCTTTTTTACAAAGAGTTTTCAGCATACCATCAATTTGAACTCATCCCTCCTTCTGAAATGCCTGTAAAAATAGAACTTGTTAAAACACCTGAAAGCCCTCTTATGTCACCTTCTACGATTGATCGAATAGAAGAACCACAAACCGATCTGAATGAAGAAAAAAGCAGAACTTTGCTAAGAACAGAAATGAAGAAGGATGTTTCTAAAACTGGAACTGTACCTCCTATTATTGATTTAGATAACCTGGTTGCCGGAATTATTGAAAGATACAAGAATACTGATTTGGATGCAGTAGTTACAGGAGTAATCACTGATACTTTTAATAATCGTGAGGGATCGTCAATAGCAGTAAAAAACCCTCCTGCCTCGGCATTTATAGTATATTTAGTTGACCTTGAAGATAAACAAATCCTATGGACCGGACATTTTGCTGAAACCCAGGTAGCCCTGCTTGATAATCTGCTTTTGGTGGATCGATTTGTTGAGGCTGGTGGTGTTTGGCTTACGAGTGATGCCCTGTCAAAATTAGTCATGAAGAGAGATGGGAAGGTACTTCAGGGTTTGATACAAACAGTGCATTGATTGGTTTTTAATACTTTATTTATGCAACTGGAAGACTTACAGTTCTTCAAGTAGATGAGGCAGGTGGCTTTCCAGACCGAGCGGCATGATGTGAACTCCGTCAATTTTATCTGTCAGATCTCTTACCTTTTTGATTAACTCCAAGACAACTTTAATTCCTTCTAAAGCTTGGTTGTTTGATTTTTCTATCCTAATAGCAATTGACTTTGGAATAGGCTTTGTCAAAATGTGTTTATTCATAAAATCTATCATTTTGACTGATTTCAAAGGAGTGAATCCAAGTAAAAATTTTGCTTTAATCCCTTTAACATCATCAATAAATTTCAAAATTGATTCATGATCAAAGAAAGGTTGCGTTTGAAAGAAAATTGCACCAGCTTGAACCTTTTTTTTTAATTTTATTTTCTGGAGATCAAAGGGTTCAGAGAATGGATTAGCCACCCCTCCAATTGAAAAAGAGAGATTTGATGACATGTTTTTTTCTCTTTCCATCTTTCGAGCCATCTGGATTAAGTGTACTGAGTCAATGTCAAACACAGGTTTAGCTTCAGGGTGATCTCCTACAAGAGTATGATCTCCTGTCATAAGACAAAGGTTTTTTATACCTAATGCCCCGGCACCAAGAATATCCGACTTTAAAGCCATGCGGTTTCGGTCACGGCAACAAATCTGCATTATAGGTTCGTTACCTGTATCTTTAATTAGATGGCAGAATGCAAGAGAGCTCATTCTCATGATGGCCCTTTGGTTATCTGTCACATTGATACCGTCAACTGTTCCTTTAAGAGATTTGGCTATATCAAGTGTTTTCTGGACTTCACTTCCTTTTGGCGGTGGTAGTTCTACCGTTACGACAAATTTATTATTATCAAAAAGTTCTGACAGATACATAATTCGTTGCAGCATCCAATGAGAGCTTCATAAATGCTAATATTTGAGCTTCGTGATTTTCGTGTTCTTGCTGGTTCAAAAATCTATTGAAATCTTTCATTATTTTACGAAGCGCCTAAATCCTCAGATGTTATGATTTCTACACCGTCTGGAATTTTAAAATCAAAAATAGATGGGTTAATACCTTTATTTCTTTTTGCGCGGATGAATTTTACTGTTGTTATGTTGTCCATTTGATCATAGGTTGCAAATGATTTTATCTCATAGCTAACCCTGGACAATTCTATTATAACTTTATGTATATTGATCTCAGTATTTTTAGGAAATAATTCTAAAAAAAACGTCTGCCGTTTAGAATTCCCCGCTTCCTTTGCTGTAGAAATGTTGAATATATCATTTATCTTAATTTTATTAGATAAAAATAATTTATAGATTGCGGATGTGCCTAATTTTTCGATCCTTGTTTTTATCACTTGATTATCCTCCGGTGTGTATATCCAAACCTGCCGCCTATTTATCATTATTGTTTGAAGTTCCGGTTTCTGATATTCCCACGTCATTTGACCAGGTTTCATAATATAGACCTCTCCGCTGGAAATCTGCTTTTCTCCAAAAGATTGTAATTGTGTTTCCTGGGTAAACGACGCGGTAAAATTATTCGTATTGTTTAGATACTTTTGAAGTCCATTAATTATGTGATCAATAGACTCAGAGTAGGTGAATTGCGGGATTAAAAAGAAAATAATGAAGAAAGAAAAAATTCTAAAAGAAGGCTCAGGGTTTTTTTTCATTTTTCCAGAATACTTTTCTTCCTTCACAAACTAACCTTTGCGCAATAAACGCTTGGATGGCTAATGGATAGATACGATGCTCTTCTTTTAAAATTCTTTTTGAAAGGCTTTCTACAGTATCATCATCAAGTACAGGAACAACCGCCTGGCAAATGATAGGTCCCGTATCTACACCTTCATCAAGAAAATGAACTGTGCAACCACTAAACTTTACACCGGCATCTAATGCTTTATTTTGAGCCTTAAGACCAGGAAAAGAAGGAAGAAGCGATGGATGGATATTCATAATCCGATTTTTAAACCGATGAATAAAAGTCTTAGACAAAACCCTCATAAAACCAGCGAGACAAATTAGAGTTGCTTGTTCCTTTTTTACAATTTCCATTATCTCTTGATCAAAATCTTCTCTCCTTTTATGTTTTCCTGGATCAACAAATAATGTCTTAATACCGTTCACCCTGGCAATTTCTAAGGCCAAAGCATTTTGTACATTGCTGATCACAACAGCAATAACAGCGTTTGTTTTTTTGTTTACTATGGAATTGATAATGGCCTCAAGGTTTGACCCTCGCCCAGAGACAAGAACGGCAATTCTAACCATTTCTTAATTCATTATTGGTTATTAGTCCTGTGTTATTAAACAGACATCATAAAAGGCAGTTAAAGACAGGCAGCTAAGCCATCACATTCTTGTGTATATCTTTAAGTAAAGCGATATTCTCAGCATGGCCGGTCATGCATGCGGTTATACTGCCTCTTACCGGTTTTCCTAAAAGATAAAAGTCACCAATGATGTCTAATATTTTATGTCTTGCAAATTCCTCAGGAAATCTTAAATTAGTGTTAATAACTTTTTCGTCATCAAGCAAAATTACATTACTCAGCCGCCCACCGCTTGCAAGCCCCATCTCTTCAAGCTTTTCATATTCTTTTAAAAATCCAAATGTTCTTGCGGGGGCAATTTCATTCTTAAAGCTTTCTTTTCCATTGTATGAATATACGAATTTTTGTTCCTTTATCGGCCCTTCGGAATTAAATTGGTATTTAACCTGAAATTTTTTTGATGGCATTATACGTATCGATCGTCCATTTTTTTTAATGCAGTATTCCTTGTCAATAACAATTTCCTCCAAGTTGATCATTTGTTCTTCAATTCCACCATCTTCGATAAGTTCACAAAAGTCTCTCGCAGAGCCATCCATAATAGGAACTTCATCCCCTATTTTTATCAGGAGATTACTAATCCGATACATGTGCAAAACAGCCATTATATGTTCTATAGTCTTGATTGAAGTATATTTTTTTTTCAAGGTTGTCGCGTATTTTGTAGACGCAACATTATCAATATGAGCCTTTACAGTTCCTCCCGTTGAGATGTCTTCAAAAACTATTCCGCTGTCTGGAGGCAATGGCGATAAAATAAGACCTGTTTTAATGCCGGAATGCAAACCCTGGCCGCACAGCACAACACTTCTTTGGAGGGTGCGCTGATTTATTTCTTTTTTTCTGCTTGGTTTAGACAGTTTGATCTGGTGAAATGCTAATTTTTGCTTAAACTGTGAACGGGTAATTCCTAACTCACCGGCTACTTTTTCAGAATTCCAACGATATTTTCTTAATTGTGCTATGATGAATTCTTTTTCCCATGCCTGTTCCCTTTCCTTGATGGAATTATTATTTTTTATTTCACGTGTGTTTGTTAACTTTTTTTTATGTGCTAAACTTGAATTCAAATCCTTTAAAAAATTTTCCTTAGATTCAATGTTTTTATCAGTCTTTGCCCGGCGGTTAGTTTTTTTAGCCTTTTTATTTTTTTTGGAATCAGTTTGTTCTTTAATTGCCCGGTTAACTGTAAGTATCATTTTTTCAAGGGAAAAAGGTTTTTCAATAAAATCAAAAGCCCCCAATTTTATGGCTTTAACAGAAGTTTCTATGCTGCCATGTCCTGAAATTACAATTACTTCAATGAGAGGGTACTTGCTTTTGATCTCTTTTAGCACTTCAATACCATCTTTCCCGGGAATCCAAATATCGAGTAAAACCAACTCCGGACGGACGGTTTCCAGAAGTTCTAAAGCTTTTAAGCCATTATCCGCTTTATTGACTTTATAGCCCTCGTCAAGTAATATTCCCTCAAGAGATTTCAGGATATTTTTTTCATCATCTACGATCAAAATATTTTCTTTTTTCATAGAAAACGCCTTATACAGGTAACTCGATCAAAAAAGTTGTACCTTTTACTTTATTTTGAATTGCTTTAATAGTTCCGTTATGATCTTTTAGGATTCTGTTGGCAATAGCAAGGCCAAGTCCTGTTCCTCTCTTTTTTGTGGTAAAATACGGCATGAATAGTTTTACTTTATCTTCAGCATTAATTCCCTCGCCACAATCGGAGATTTTAATTTTTACCGTACCATGCATTTCGTCCAGGTAGGTGCCTATTTCTATACGCCCTCCCCCATCCATAGCATCAATAGCATTATCGATTATATTTACAAAAACTCTTTTAATTTGTTCATAATCAATATCTATTAATCTAATTTTAGGGTCAAATTGCTTTGTTATTTCAACATTACTTTTTACTCCATTATACAGACTAACCGTTTCATCAATAACATCATGAAGAGGATTTGGTTTTGGTCTTGATTCCGGCATTCTCGCAAACTTTGAAAACTCATTTAGCAATTCTTTCATTCCATTTACTTCGCTGACAATTATTTTAGTGGATTCTTCAAAAACTTTGTTAAAATCTCTGGAATTTTCTTTGAATTTCTTTTGAATTCTCTGGGTATTCAGTTGAATAGGAGTTAAGGGATTTTTAATTTCATGGGCAAAATCCCTGGCCGCTTCTCTCCATGCGGCGATTTTTTGAGTCCTGATAAGCTCAGTGAGATCTTCAAATACAATAACCATCCCAAGATAATCATTTTGCCTGTTTCTCAGGACATTTATGCTGGTCAAAAGCGTTAACGTCACTCCTTCCACAGTCACGTTAATTTGTTCTTCTATAGAATCAACATCTTTTTTATTCATTTTTTTTATGAGAGATCTAACAGGTTTTAAGAGTGATTTTTCGAAAATTTCTTTATAATATTTGTCATGATATTCTTTAGAAGATATCTTTAAAATATTAGCAGCCGCTTTATTAACAGTCGTAGTTTTTCCTGCCTGGTCAAAAGAGATCACACCGGCTCCTATATTTTCCAATACTGTTTCCATATATTTTCCATGTTTATCCAGTTCCGTGTTTATTTTCTTTAAATTATCTGTTGTTGCTTCAATTTTAATTTTGCCCTCGCGAAGATTGTCCGACATTTGGTTGTAAGAATCCACTAATATGCCTATCTCATCATTTGCCTTCACATCTATCTTAAAGCTCAAATTCCCTGCGGCAATTGCTTTCGTCCCTTTTGCAAGTTCCTGAATCGGATCTGTAATTCCCCTTGCAAGGTAAAACCCAAACCAGATGGCGGAAAAAAGAATTAATAAAGCAATCATCAGAAAAGTAGTAATGTATCCTGCTTTAACAGGGTACTTTAAAAGTTTTTGCTGCTTATATTCATCAAAAATTCTTTGGATTTCATTAATTCTTGAAATCATGCTCTTTGGAATATAATAAGCTGTCAAAACTACTCCCTGGACATTTTGCTTTTCAGGTGTCAACACAGGCGATATCCCGGCAATCATATAAGCCTGTTGAAAGGATCTCAGTTCCGAAGTTGAATTTTTTTTAAATCCCTCCTTAACTAATTCTGAAAAATCATTTAAATTAATTGTTGCCTGAAGTTCAGGGTTAAAAATTTCAACAACCACCGCATCTTTTTTTAATATTTTTATTGCATCGACACCATACTCTATTCTTTTATTTTTTACAAAATCAAAAAGGGTTTTCAGGTTTTCATCTGCTAAAAGGTTTTTGTCGATTACAATCTCACTCAACTTCTCTGCAAAGTAAATAGAATTATTTTCATGGTTTTTGTAATAACTTTGAGCAACATGCAACGATTCTTTCAGGGAGGTTTCTACCTGTACATTAAACCAATTATCTATACTATATGTGAAAAGCTTGCTGGCTACCAGGAAGAGCAAAGCGGATGGAACAAGCGCGAGAGTTAGGAAGGCCAGCACAAGTTTTGTCTGAAATTTCGCTCCAATTATGCCGCTTCTTCTTTCGGAGTAGAGTTTTATCAGGTTTCTGAAAATTAATAAAACAAGAACGCAAAGCAAAATAATAATAATATTAAATAAAGCAAACACTATAATATTATTTGAAAGGGGGGAAGGAGCATGCTGCTGCATGATGTAAGTTTCGATGAAGGTTAAAAGCACCAGCGCAATAAAAACAGAAATAATAATCTTTATAATTCTACGCTTTTTCCTTCTTAAATATTCTTCAGATGGAAAAGGAACATGTGGTTTTTGCATGGCATCCCTTTAAAAGGGTTTATTTGAAAGTAAAAGGAGAGGAACTTTCCCAGGATGTATCAAAGTTCAAATATGACATAAAAAGTAAAATGTAACTAAATGGAAACCAGGTTTGCTTGGAGTTCAGTTCGGCTTTTACGTTTACATAATATTTTTCTTTTTTATCTAATCTTTTATTTGAAATCAGGTGAATAGAATCCAGTTGAGCCATCTTTTTAACCACTATATTAAAATCTTCAGTAATCCTTTTAGTTATTTTCTTCCCATTATTATCGATAATCTTATATTTTCCCTTTAAAGTATCAAATTTGACATATCTTTTAATCGTACGGGTTACCACCTTTTTGTCATAGAAAAAAGGAATTTTTTGTCTTAGAACCACAGTATAAGTAATCCCAACCGGCACACCGGACCTGATAGCTTCTATGACATCTTCTGAAAACCCGTCTTTCAAAGAAACGTCCAGTACCAGTCTTTTCCCTGTATTAAAAAGATCTATGTTAGCAATCGAAGCTGTCTTGGCATAAACTGGATTATTTACTAAAAGAATGGCAAAAGATACAAGGAATATCTTGAAAATTGCTCTAAACATAAGCAAACCTCAAAATAGTTAAAATTGAAAGTGTTTAGCGAGCGCACTTCTTGCAGCTTGCTATGAGAAATTTCAATCGCCTATGATACTATCTTCTACCGGAATCGTCAAATTTATTTCTATTCGACCATAAAGTGCTATAATTACAATATTGATACTGTAAAATTATTGTTTTTTTAATTGGGAGACATTCATGAACACTGAAATTGAAAAAGCAAATCGCGAAACACGCGATGCGTTTAAAAACAGGGGAATCCTTTACAGGCTCTTTTTTGAAGAAATTTCAAAAGAAATAGGAGAAGAAAAAGCTGCAAATATTATGAAGAAAGCAATTTACAGATGGGGTGGTGCCAAGTCCGACCGCTATCGCGCGCTTGCCGATAAAAAGGACTTCAAAGGAATCGCGGATGAATTTATCAGAACTTCTGTTTGTAATGGAGAAATATTTAAGCCTTCAGTTCATAAAGTAGATAACAAATCAACAGTAATCGATATGAAAGGATGTCCACTTGTCGAAGCATGGCGGGAAATGGAGCTTTCCGAAGAGGAACTAACAAAAATGTGCGAAATCGCCAATGCTACAGACTATGGAAAATATGAGGGGATGGGATTTAAGTTAACCATTGAGTCCACATTAGCCAAAGGTGAGGAAAAATGCAGGCTTAAAATAGAGGAGTCTTAACCCCAAACCCTTTTTAAATATGAAATTAAAGAGATGCTTTCAACCCCGGTGCAGGCTAAATCCAATAGTATTGCTTGCCTTTTTTTTAATTTCTCTTCTTAATTTTTCGGCTTTATTTCTATATAACCTTCGAAATGACGATCAATAATGCCTTCTCGATATTCCTTGCTAAGTATGATCCCATCTAAAGTTATGCAAGTTAGATTTTTTGTACGTTCGTCTTTTTGTGCATAAGTTATATCAACTCCCAAGATTTTTTTACATTTCTCTGGGATTTCAAGATTAACAATATCTCCAAACCAACGAGAAAGCGATCTGCTTTGCACAAGGTCTGAGCCTTCTCCATACGGAACCCAGCGAATTGTTCCACCAAAAGGATTCATATCCATATATTCTAAAGTGTAAACATAGCCATCGGTAGCCTTGAAAGTAACATCTTTAACTGTGTTTTTGCCCCGCTTGTCAAAACTAATAGAAATAAAGCCATTAGCAGCCATGTTTTTAATATGCAGGGTTTGCCGTGCACTTTTTCCAAGAATCCTTGAGGCAGATCTACCAGAAAAATATAAAAATTTGATTACGAATCCGGCAAGAATTAAAATTATGACAGCAATGCTATAATGCTTCCAGGTTAGTTTCATTATTCTGATCATGAAAAATATGGTTTTGTTTATTTTCTAAGAATATTGTTTAAAGCATCCCCTTCAAGATCATTTACCAGTTAGTCTAAGACCGGGAACATCAATACACTTATGATAACAACGGGAATCTGTTTTTTGACAGAATAAACAGAAAAAAATAGCCTCTTTATTGTGTTGAAAAACAAGTCTACTTAAATTGTCAATCTATCTTCCCGCCACTGCTATTTCCCATCCTGCTTAACGAATGGAATAAAGCTCCGAAGAAAATTAAAATTATAGCAGGAACTGTGATCTGTCGGCCAACAGCAGGATTTCCAGGTTCATGAAAAAACGCGAAGATGAGCATCAAAGTTGACGATATGATTAACACTGAACCGATGACTTGAAATATTTTATCTACTCTTTTGTTGTTAGACAGAAAATATCCACCTAAAATCATATTCAACAGACTGGCCAACAACAGATAAATGTGACTTGCTTTATACACATATTTAATCACCTCATTTGATTTATCAATACCCGGGAACTTGGTCATCATGTAGAGCCCGGAACCCAGAAAAACGATAAATGAGATGGCACCTGTGAGATTGTGTAATAGTTTTATTTTATTTTCCATAATTAATCCTTTTTAAAGGGTCTACCGTTGACTAATCTTAAAAAAAAAGAGAGACGCCATAATCAATTTCCAGTTTGTCAGATTCATCATAATTTTTCCTGTCTATCATCTCTCCGTTTTTATAAGTCTCAACATACTGTATTTTGCCTCTTTCAGAATATACCGTTAGAGTTCCATGCTTTTTGCCGTTTTTGAAGTTTACCTCAGCTTGCAGTTTGCCAGTTTCATAATATCCCCTGGCAATCCCATCGAGCTTACCGTTCTTGTAATTTTCCTCCCATTCCAGCTTCCCGCTTTCGTAATATCCTTTGCCGGTTCCTTCAAGCTTCTCGTTTATGTAGTTTTGCTCTGATTTTAATTTACCACTCGGATAGAATTCTTTTTTTACTTCGGCAAAGCATAACTCGGGGATGCTTAAAAATAAGGCCCCTATCAGAAAAATTAAAAAAACTTTTAGATTTTCCATTTGTCACCTCCATAATAATCAGATAATACCTCAGATAATTATATAGAAGCTACCCCCCTGGTTGCAAAGATTTTGGATAGAAAAAAACCAAATCCCTTGCATCAAGCGACCAAGAATGGAGAACTACCTTATTTGTCATCATGAATTTATTTCAGGATCTAAAGAAAATAAAGGCTCGGGAAGGTTTGAGATTCCGGATCAAGAAATGTAATTCTCAACTCGATTGGGAACCGGACTAACAATCTTCGGACACTCTGATTAAAGGATGGTTCTGCACTTTTCTGGTAAAACAGTTGTTATTGAAAACCCAAAAGCTATCCTGGTGTTCATTGGTTAACACATAATTTGAATTTAATTAACGATTAAATATTGCAGACTAAAGCTCATTTATCGTCAATTGATTTAGCGCCGTCTATTACAGCCTGGTCCAAACTTTTCCATTTAATCTTATGTGATTTATCGAAATCATCCTCAATCACATATTTACCCTCGTCCCCTTCTTTAAAGCAGAAGTCAATCGTTTCATTTCCATTAACTCCATCTTCCTCTCTGTCTTTTAAGATGATGTCATGGCGGCCATCTTCATCACGATCCAGAACATAGTAAAAGGGATACTTATTTAGAAGGTAGTGTTCGTAGCGTGTTTTTCCATATTCATCGCGAGATTCAACAAGTCCGACGGCCGGGCTTGGAATATAATCAGTGTTCTCTTTAAGAACTACATCTACTTTACTTGAAATCACGACATTCTTTGGGAATCTTTTTTTCATCTCCTCAGGAGTTGTAGAGGGAGTACTATAACCATAATCATATGGCGACTGTCGATAGAAGACTACATAGTCAGCTTTCCCATTTTTATCTGTATCAAAAAAAACATTAATGAGACTTCTCCCATCTATGTCCCATCTCAGACGATCGTCAATAGAAAGCTGAGGCGGACTCCATTTTTTACAATCACCGCCTTCATAGGGAACATATTCATATTTCGTATTTTCCAGGGCAAAAGCTGTCGAGGCGAACAGGGTAAAAAATCCTAATAGAGAAATTAATTTCAAACCGGAATTAAATATTTTCATTTTCAAAATCCTTTCATTTAAGCTTTAATATGATGTGAGATATAATTTCTATGCTAACCTAGCTTGATAGTTTGTGTCAATAGCACTTTTGTCTTTTTCTGAAGAAAACAGAGCGAAAGGCTCTCATATCAACTTGAAAAAATTATTATAAAACTGTTGGGCTAATTTTTTAAGATTTTCTATCTTTTCGGTTGTATCCTTTTTCATTTTTTCAGGATCGATATAGTCTTTCAGGCTATTTAGTTCTTCTTTATATTCTTCCATCCATTGAAAGGCAGCTTCTTCAGTGACTTCAAGATGGAACTGGAGCCCAACAATCTTTTCATCAATTTTAAAAGCCTGGTTTGGAAAAAGTTCTGATTCAGCCAATTTTTTTGCACCTGACGGGATGTCAAAAGTGTCGCCATGCCATTGAAAAACTGTATTATTTTTATCAAAACCAGCAAATAGAGGATCATTCAGACCATCAGTGGTAAGAGATACTGGATACCAGCCGATTTCTTTTTTCTTTCCGGCAATTACCTTTGCTCCAGCTGTTTTAGCTATTAATTGCGAGCCTAAACAGAGACCGAGGGTGGCGATATTCTTGTTGATTGCTTCACGAATCAAACGTTCTTCATCAATCAAATAAGGAAATTGTTTTGTTTCATACACATTCATAGGGCCACCAAGAATGATAAGTGCGGAATAACCGGAAAGATTTTCAGGAGGATTGTCATTGTTGTACAAATGGATGTAGTGATATCCCATGTCCCTGCTTTTAATAGCAGCTTCCATTGTCCCAAGGTCTTCACAACCTATATTTTGTAAAACAAGAATCTTTTTCATAATTCAAAATCTTGTGAAATAACAAATCACACAAATTCTACAAAAGAAATTAAATCATTCATCAGTGAAATTAGCGGTTGCGTTAAGGTTTTATCGGAGGCTCTCCCTTTACCTCATTAACAATCTCAAATCCTTTATTTACCTGATCCTCAGTGCCTTCCAACACCAGTGTTACCGCCCCTTCCGAACCATTAACTCCTCCTGCCGCAATATGTGTTGCATCCACATCAGATAGTATTCGTAGAGCTTCAATTTCAATGATGACCTTGGAGTTAACAAGAGGCATATATCCGACCGGATCACCCATTGCTTTAATAAAAGTTTCTCTGCCACATTTGCTGGACGCCTGAATAACCGATGGAATCATCTTTTCCAATCCTACCGGAGTAATAATGTGTGAGCCTCTTGCATTTAATATTCCTATTGCTGCCCCAATAGTTCCGCCGCTCTCAGCAGACATCAGGACACCTGCATTACCTTCCGGGTCGACAGCATTTGCCGATTTTATATAAACATCGTCTGCAGTAAACTCTTTTATCATTTCATTTGGATGAATATCCTGTTGAACGCCGTCTTTAAATACAAAAGGTTTTAAACGGACTTCCGGTGGATTTCCTCCAAGCTTTCCTTCGGAAACAAGACCGGCTGCATAATAGTATTTGTTTATTTCTTGTCCGATCAGTTCTTCAACGAGAAATGCATTCGTTGTACTGCCAATTACAATGATCCTCCCTTTTTTAAATGCATTTTGAACACAGGAAAGCTTCACCACAGCCATTGCAATGAGCCGCTTGGATTCTGGAGGATTAAGCACTACAACCGCTTTTTTATTACCTTGTTTCTTTTTATTTTGATAAAACATGGGAAAAACTATATTATATGAAGCTATTTTTTACAAGCTTTAATAGAATGCGGATGGCTAACTGAACCACCAAGTTAACAGTCCAGCTTTTCCGCAACCAAATATGAATTTACCGCTGAGGACGCAGAGATCGCAGAAAAAAATTAAAATGGTTTTTCTCAGCGTTCTCTGTGGTAATAAGAAATAATTCTTCGTGATCTTCGTGCCCTTCGTGGTTTATAAATATTGATGGAGAAATAATAGATGACAGAAAACTTAAGAAAGACACATTCCTGTGGTGTTCTTACAAGTAAAAATGATGGTGAAGAAGTAGTTTTAATGGGATGGGCGGATACGCGAAGAGATCATGGCGGTTTGATATTTGTCGACCTCAGAGATCGTGAAGGGATAACACAGGTTGTTCTTAATCCTGAAATCGACCAAATAGCACATAACGCAGCCCAGTCTATCCGCAATGAGTTTGTTATAGCGATAAAAGGCAGAGTACGGAAAAGGCCGGAAGGCATGGCCAACCCGAAGCTAAAAACAGGAGAAATAGAAGTTTATACCAGTGATCTGAAAATCCTGAATGAATCCAAGCCCCTCCCTATTTCTTTTGAGAATAGAGAAGAAATTTCCGAAAACAACAGGTTGAAGTTTCGTTTTTTGGATTTACGAAGCGAAGATTTACAAAATAATCTCAAGTTGCGCCACAAGGTTTGCCGGGTTGTACGTAATTATCTCGACTCAAATGATTTCATAGATATTGAAACACCTGTCTTAACAAAAAGCACCCCGGAAGGAGCACGTGATTACCTGGTGCCGAGCAGACTTAATCCGGGCCAGTTTTACGCTCTACCTCAGTCTCCGCAACTGTTTAAGCAATTGCTGATGGTTTCCGGTTTTGAACGTTATTATCAGATAGTCAAATGCTTCAGGGACGAAGATCTAAGGGCAGACCGCCAACCGGAGTTCACACAAATTGACATGGAAATGTCATTTGTTAACCAAAAAGATGTATTTTCTTTTGTCGAAGGGATGATGTCTAACATTTACAAAGAAATTAAAGGAATTGAACTAAAATTTCCATTTAATACTTTAACATACAAGGAAGCCATGGACAGGTTTGGAAACGATCGTCCTGATACGCGGTTTGGACTGGAATTAAGGGACATAACTGATCTTGCCAAGCAATCTGATTTTAAAGTTTTTACGACGGCAACGAAAAAAAATGGACAGGTAAAGGCTATTAACGCAAAAGGATGCGCGGGATTTTCTCGGAAGGAATTAGATGATTTAACTGAAAATGCAAAAGTTTATGGCGCAAAAGGCATGGCGTGGATCAAAATTAACAAAGACGGACTGCAATCCCCAATAATTAAATTCTTCAGCGAAGAGTTAATGGATCAAATTGTTAAACGATTAGAAGGAAATGAGGGAGACCTTCTTCTCTTTATGGCTGATAACCCAAAGATAGTGGCAGATGCCCTATCCTATTTGCGGTTAGCCATAGGAAAAAGGTTAAATCTAATAGATGAATCAGAAGTTAATTTTGTATGGGTTACAGATTTCCCCTTAGTGGAGTATGATGAGGAGGAAAAAAGATATATCGCTATGCACCACCCTTTTACATCTCCGAGTGATAGTGATCTAGAATATTTTGAATCCAATCCTCTTAAAATTAAAGCAAAAGCATATGATCTTGTTTTGAATGGTACAGAAATAGGCGGGGGAAGCATAAGAATTCACAGGAAAGAAATCCAGGACAAGATGTTTAAACTCCTCGGTATTCCAAAAGATGAGGCTGAAAAACGGTTTGGATTTTTACTCCATGCTCTGGAATACGGAGCTCCTCCTCACGGCGGCATAGCCTTTGGATTGGATAGAATATTAATGATTTTAACAGGCGCAGCGTCAATCAGGGATGTTATTGCGTTCCCAAAAACTCAAAAAGCCACCTGCCTTATGACTGAAGCGCCCTCAGATGTTGATAAGAAACAATTAAAAGAACTGAAGCTGAAATTGGATGTAA
>CAYMVZ010000029.1:0-22550 GCA_964394335.1 uncultured Nitrospinota bacterium
CCCTTTCCTCCCCGTGCTCCCGCACGGGGTATCCAGGGTTGTTTTCTCATGAATACTTTAATTCTCCCCAATTCACAGAGCCTGATTGAAGAGATTATCTCAAACCTTAATAGCTCCGTAAAAGACTTTTCAGATTATCTCATCGTTTTTCCCGGCAAGAGGCCTTCCCATTTCATGAGAAAAGCCCTGGCTCAAAGAGAAAAGGGAAGCCTCATACCACCCATTATTTTTTCAATTGATGAATTCATTGATCATGCTTATGAAAAAGAATTTAGTCTTTTTGAAAAAAAAATAGAACCCATAGACAGCGTTGCAATATTGTTCAAGCTTCACAAAATGGCTTCAAAACCATTAGGAGGAAAGAGTTTTATCTCGGCGGACAGTTTCTTTCCTCTTGGCCTGAAAATTTTTAACTCTGTTGAAGAACTTTATATCGAGGGAATTGAACCTCGAAGAATTAGAGAAATTGAAAATATTTCCACTAAAATAATTCCAGAGCAGTCTGCAGGCACGCTTCAATCAATCTCGTATTTTTACGATGAATTTTACGAGGAGTTAAAAAGACAACAATACTCAACAAGATCGTTACGGTACAGGGCTGTTGCGGAAAGAATTAATGACATAGATTTATCACAACTTAAAAAAATAATTTTTGCCGGGTTTTTCGCTCTGACACAGTCCGAACGTAACCTGTTTAATAAGATTTCAAGTTGGGAAAATTCCCTGTTTATCTTTCAGGA
This sequence comes from uncultured Nitrospinota bacterium, assembly GCA_964394335.1. Classification (GTDB taxonomy): domain Bacteria; phylum Nitrospinota; class Nitrospinia; order CAJXCL01; family CAJXCL01; genus CAJXCL01. The sequence goes on from CAYMVZ010000029.1 coordinate 741, forward strand.
GGGTGCAGGATTAGAAGAAAAACTTCGAGCATTGGATTTGAACGATGACAACATGGAATATACAAGTACAAAAAAAAAAGGAGATAGGCGCAAAGAACCTGGTTTCTTTTTTTATCAAAGCCCTGACACACATGGCCAGGTTTTTGGATTAAGCAGAATTATAAAAAACGATCTGGAAAAAAATATTATCCCCGGTGAAAACACTGTTTTCGTCCTCCCCTCCTCTGAAACATTATTTCCTTTATTCCACCAAACCCTTCCTCTTATGGATAAAGACGATTACAACATCTCCATCGGTTATCCTCTGCACAGGACGCCTCTATTTGGTTTTTTTAATAACCTCATGAACCTCCTGATCTCAAAGAAAGGAGACCGCTTCTATACACCCGATTACCTGAAATTTATTCTCCATCCTTACACAAAAAATATATTTTTTGACAAAAGAGCGGATGTTTCGAGAATAATGTTTCACTCTCTTGAAACCAAACTTGCCGACAAAAGAACGAAAACCTTTATCAGCCTGCAGGAGATAGAAGAAGATAGTGAGTTTTTCGATGAAATGTCTACACTGTTAACGGAAACAAACTTTGATATCGATATTAACGCAGATGATTTAAGAGAACACCTGAAGGCTATTCATAATAATATAATTAACCGTTTCAGTTCTTTTAAGAATATTAGAGATTTTGCCTTAAAAAGCACTGAAATCCTCACTTATATATACAAAAACAGCACCGCGCGGCTCCATCCTTTTTTCTACCCTTTTTACGAAGAATTTATCAAATCCTTTGATTCCATAGCCGGGTCTCTTTTAAAAGATATGTCATTTAATGAGACAACCGGTTATTTTAATTTCTTCAGGAAATATATCATGATTTGCAGGACACCTTTTGAAGGAACGCCTGTAAAAGGGTTGCAGGTTCTTGGATTTCTTGAAACAAGAAACCTGAAGTTCAACAGGGTCTTTATTCTGGACGCCAATGAAGGGGTACTGCCAAATACCGGGAAGGAAGATTCCCTGCTTCCGTATAAAATCAGGGAAATACTGGGTATCCCAACATACAGAGACAGGGAAAAACTTTTTGCCTATTATTTCGATACTCTGGTAAAGGGCGCAAAAGAAGTACATATCTTTTTTGTTGAAAAAAATAAAAAGGAAAAAAGCAGATTTGTGGAAAAATTAATTTGGGAAAAACAGAAAAAAGATAAGAAAACAGGCTCTAAAGATTATATAAAATCCATTAACTATGAAGTAAAGCTGCATAGCAAAACCCCGGTTCCAATAAGAAAAACCAATGAGATAATAGCGTTTTTGCTAAATTATACATATAGCGCTACTTCGCTCGATATCTACTTGAGATGCCCTTTGATGTTTTACTACCAGTATGTCCTGAATCTTGGGGAAAAGAAGCAAGTTACCGGTGAAATAGAAAAGGTTGAGATAGGAACCTTTGTCCACAAACTCCTTAAAACATATTTTCAAAACAAAAAAGGTAGGCTACTGGATAAAAAGGACATAAATTTTGATGAAATGGATGAACTTGCAGACAGACTTTTTAAGGAAGATTTTGGCAAAGAACTTTCAGGCGCCGTGTATCTTTTAAATATTCAAGTTAAAAAAAGGATGAAAGAGTTTTTGGAAAAATATCAAATTCCCCTGCTTGAAAAAAATGAAATTGTGATCATGGAGCTTGAACATAAACTCAAAACCTCCATCCACTCTTTTAATCTCAAAGGTAGTTTGGACAGGATTGAAAAAAGAAGCGGGAAAATTTATATTATCGATTATAAGACTTCAGCAAACGATCAATACCTAAAAATCAACTTTAAAAAACTTGATCCCTCAGACAGGAATAACTGGAGTGATTCTATCGGCAGCCTCCAGCTCCCCTTCTACCTAACCCTCCTTATCGCAAACACAGGGGAAAATGCTGATAGTATGAACGGAGTATTTCTGACTTTGGGCAGGATGGCAATGGATGAAAAAACCGAGATACCTCTCTTTCAATCAGCAGAAGAGGCTTCAAATTATTTTCCTATATTGCAGGATATCATTTTTAAACTTCTTGATGAAATCGTAAATCCGGATATTTCCTTTGAGCCCTCGAAGAAAAGGGAAAAAACCTGCTCTACATGCATGTTTCATCACATCTGCGGGGTATAATAATTCTTAACCACGAAGCACACGAAAAGGCAACAATCCCATGCCCCTCTTTTCTAATGGGGGATACTATCAATTAAAAAAATGAACAAGTGCCAGGCTTAACCATGGGAAATAAGTAATAATTATAAGACCGATGAGGCGCAGTCCTAAAAAAGGAATCACCGCTCCGTATAGTTCAACAACCGGTTTGTTAAACCGGTAACTGGCTATGAACAGATTGATCCCGACCGGTGGGGTGGAATAACCTATTTCCAGGTTAGTCAGAAAAATAATCCCGAGATGCACCATGTCCACCCCAAAGCTTTGAGCAATAGGCACAATCAGCGGAACCACCACGATGATCGCGGAAAATATATCCATCATACAGCCGACGATCAGGAGAAAGATGTTCAGTAGTATTAGAAACGTTAATTTACTGTCGATATGATTTTTCATGAAGGCTAAGATTTTCATCGGAATCTCTTCGTCAATCAGGTAGTTGGTCAGACCCATCGCCATCCCGAGGATAATAAGAATCCCTCCTATTAGTATCATGCTCTCTTTCATTATGCGCGGAACATCTCTAAACAAATGGAGGTCTTTATAAATCACGACTTCTGTCAACAAAGTATAAAATGCTGCTACAGCAGCAGCCTCTGTCACTGTGAATATCCCGCCGTATATTCCAACTAAAATGATCAGAGGCAGTGGTATTTCCCAGCTTGCTTCTTTTGCGGCAATGAAGACTTCTTTAAAATTAAACACCCTTTTTAACGGTTGAGAAACCTGCGCAACTTTTATGTTGTAAACAGAAATAATCAGGATCATCAAAATACCGGGGATAATTCCTGCAATAAAGAGTTTATCCACATTGGTTTTAGAAACCAGACCGTATAATATTAATGGCAGACTTGGAGGAAAAAGAAGCCCGAGACTCCCTGATGAGGTCATGAGACCCAAGGAAAATTTATTCGGATATTTTTCTTTCAATAAAATCGGAAATAAAAGTCCTCCCAGGGCAATGATGGTTACGCCTGATGCGCCGGTAAAGGCGGTAAAAAAAGCGCAGGATACAAGAACAATTATTGAAGTGCCGCCGGCTAAATGACCGAATAATGCCCTGTTTAAATTCATCAGCCGCTTCGGAGCGTTACTTTCGGCTAACAGATAACCTGTAAATGTAAAGAGTGGAATAGCCAGAAGTGTCGGGGCAGAAGCCATCCTGTACATTTCAATCATAATGGCGGAACTGTCAATCTCAATGGTGTGAAAAGCCAGAAGAGCAATAGCGGAAATGATAATAAAAAGAGGCGTTCCAAGAAGCGCAAGAAGGATAAAGATGAAAATCCACAGGGTCATTTAAAAAGATTCCAAATTTCAGATGCCAAAAACTTCTCTGATAATAATAAAGGGTTCGGGGATCAGAGTGCTGTGGTCAGAAACAAACCGTTATACCTTTTCTGATCCCTGAAACAGTTCTACTGTTTCCGACACCGTTTTGAGATAAAAGCGAAAAGTTATGACAATAAATGTAACCGGCAACACAATAAGAAAATACCATGTGGAAATGCCTAAGAATAATTCACTGCCAGCCATTTTTTCATCCATCATAAATACCCAGGAAGCCCGCGTTAAAAAACAACAGACTGATCCGGAAATTGCATTAATCAAAATTTTTCGAAAAGCATTTGATTTTTTGTTAAAAAACCGGGATAAAACATCTATACTGATATGCTTTTCATAGCGCGTTGTTAAAGCAGCCCCAATAAAGGTGATCCATAAAACCAGATGCCGCAAGAAAATATCCGCCCATGGGATTCCCTCGGAAAATATGTTTCTAAAAACAACCTGAAGAAAAGAAAAAATAATCATGAAGGAAAGAATCAAAATTAGAAGAAATTCTTCAATCTTGACTAAATAGGAGTCAAATCGAAGAGTCAGCTGGATGAGATTAAATGGCCGGCGCGTTGTGTTCATTTTAGATTTAATATTGCAAAAATTATTTTTTTTACCGCAAAGACGCAGAGGCCGCAGAGAAATAATTGTAATTTTAGCATGTTAGCTTTGCGATCTTTGCTTCTCTGCGGTTGATTTGTTTCATATCTTATTTTCTTAGATGAAAGCTGACCACTGATAGCTGAGCGCTTAATTAATTTGCCAACTGTCTTGCTCTAAACAAGTTCAAAGATGAAATAATTTTTTCTAACATGTCTCTTGAGTAAAGCTTATCCACAAGATTATCCCTTACTGTTTTCCCTGCTTTTGAAAATGCTTTTACGTCTCTTCCTTCCGGTTCCTTTACCAGGATGATACCTGCTTCTTCCATGACCTTAATAGACTTGTCATTATCTTTTCGCGTTAAGGCTATTAAACGGGAAAAATGTTTTTTGGACAAATTCATCAGGAGATCTTTCAAATCAGCAGGCAGTTTGTTAAAGAATTTATTGGAAATCAAAACCGCTCCCGAAGCATTGCCAATAGGATACATGCTGATATATTTTATTTTAGTAAACCATTGCAGAGAAATAGCGGCTAATGGAGAACCATAAACAGTGTCAATAAGTCCTGTTTGCAGAGAAATCAACACATCTGTAATGGACAAAGGGTAAGGTGAGAGGCCTAAAGCCTTAATCATTTCGTTTGCCAGTGGGTCTCCCTCCCACATCCACATTTTTATCCCGGCCATGTCATTGATAGTAGCAATGGGTTTATTAGAAAATATGTGAACCGGGCCTACCTCTACCCAACCAAGAAGGGTATAGCCTTTTTTATGAAAGGCATTAGAGAAATATTCAAAATAAGTATTATAAATATGGTCAATTTCTTGCCGGCTATTAAACAGAAAAGGGAGATCCAAAGCTCTAACTTCCGGAAGTATTTGGCCCATTCCCACACCGGAAAAGCCACCTGCATGAAGTTGTCCTATCCTTATTTTTCTGATAACATCTTTTTCATCCCCTGAAACACCACCAGCATAAATTTTGAATTTCATGCGATTATTGCTCTTTTCCCGAATTTCCTTATCCAGCTCTCTCATAACATTCATCCAGGTAGACCCTTCAGGCGCAAGAGTAGCAAATTTGATAGTATGTGATGCTGGGCTGCCACCTTCTGCCAGAGTAAAACCGGTTATAAATAAAGCAGCAATAAAAAACGAAGCAATTTTTGTTTTAATATTCATCTTCTGCATTAGCAAAAATGATAGATTTTTCGGTTAATGATGTCAAAAAAATAATTTGACCCCTTTATTGCATAAGTTTATACTAAATTTTTTCGCATAGTACCCTCTTGGCTGCCTGGAGTTTGCTTTAGCTGTCTAATGACAAAAAGCCGAAATATTTGCTCTGTCTTAATTATCTTTTCTATTGCTTTCCTTTCTTATTTTAATACCTTTACTAATAGTTTCCACTTTGACGATTTTAGATATATTCTGCATAACGTAGAATTCAAAGAATATATTCAGCAGCCTTTTTCAGTTAACGGCACTCTTTCCAATCTTTCAAATCGGTCTATTGTCCTTGCTACCTTACGTTTAAATCATTCTCTTGATGGATTTAACGTCTTTGGTTTTCATGTTGTAAACCTGACAATTCACATAACAACCTGTTTGCTAATTCTTTTGTTTGCAAAAGAAGTTCTTCAATTTAACAAAACCTTAAAAACAGAAGATAGAAACAAAAGCAAACTAAATATTCCATTAATATCCGCATTACTGTTTGCAGTCCATCCTATGAATACACAGGCAGTTACTTATGTCACAGGGCGGACTACATCTCTGGCTGTTTGTTTTTACATAGCTTCTTTTTTGTTTTTTATTAAAGGTGTCAGGAAAAACCTGCCATATAAGATATTATTTTATGCTTTCTCAATTGCTTTTTTGATAGTGGGTTACGGCTCAAAAATGATTATATTAACCGCACCTGTTATGTTTTTTGTTTTCTATTTGTTTTTTACTCCTCAAAATTCTTTTTTTCAAAAATCTGCTTTTTTAAATAACCTCAAGGGTAACAAAGTGACGGCAGTGATTGCACAAGCTGCTGTTTTGTCCAGCCCATTTATTTTATTTTTCTTAAGTCAATTTTTAAATTTTAAAGCTGAAGATATCGTCTCTCCAAACAGCCTATTATTTTCAAAATTGCCGAAACCATTTGTGACAAAACTGTATTTTATAACTACTTTTACAAGAGACATTATTAGCAGTTCAATTTATTTACTAACGGAATTCAAAGTAATCGTTTTTTATTATATTAAAATGATTTTCTTCCCCTTTAACCAGAACATTGATCCTGATTTTCCCGTTGCCCATGGAATAACAGATCCTGGAGTTATGTTATCTCTGAGCGTGATTTTATTATGCCTGTTTGCTGGTATATATTTTTATAAAAAAAACCGGTTAATTGCATTTGGAATATTTTGGTTTTTTATCACTCTACTCCCGACCTCCAGCGTTTTACCATTGCTTGATACGGTAACAGAGCACCGTATGTACCTTCCCTTAGCAGGATTTTCCTTAACAATTCCATTATATCTAAATCAGTTCGTTATGGAACACAAAAAAAGTTCTTTTAAGCAACTCACTTATTTCATTCTTCTTATTTTCTTTCTCATTATTGTGTTTTCTCTATTAACTGTTAGGCGCAATTTTGTCTGGAAGGACGAAAAAAGTCTGTGGTCTGACGCGGCTGAAAAATCTCCACAGATGTCAAGACCGTTCAACAATCTTGGAGAAGCATTCGACAAGGAAAAAAATTATGAAAAAGCTATTCCAGCTCTGAAAAAAGCAATTTCAATTTCTCCGACCTATTATAAATCTTATAATAACCTCGGAAAAATCTATGGCAAGCTTGGGCAGTTTGATCCGGCAATAAAGAATCTCAAATTAGCATTAAAATACAAACCTCACTACCCTATAGGCCATTATAACCTTGGGAAGATCTATGACTTAAAAGGAATGCTGGATGATGCGATTGAAGAATATTCAACGGCTTTTAAACAACAGGAAGCTTTCTTTGAAGCCTGTTTTAACCTCGCTAATGTTTATGACAAAAAGGGACAGCATAAGAAAGCATTAGACACGTATTTTATTTGCCGGAAGTTTAAACCCTCCTTTCCTAAAATTTACTTTGCAATCGGAAATATTTTTATAAAAACAGGGAATTTAGATGCAGCGTTTAAATATTATTCTCGCACAGTAGAACTGGACAGCAACTATCTGTCGGCTGAAATTGCCATGGCTAATCTTTTCGTTATGAAGAAAAATTTTGGCAGAGCTGTAGAGGTATACCGGAAAGTTATAAAATCTGATCCAAATAATTTTAATATTCATAACCATCTTGGATTGGTATTTTTGCAGCATTTGGATAACCCTTCTCAGGCAGACTATCATTTTAAAAAATCACTCGAGATTAACCCTGAACAGCAAAAAGCGGTTTTGTTAAGAGAGTTGATTAAGAAGATTTCAGAGGTCAGGGGTCAGGGATCAGAGGAAAAAACCGGTTCTTAATTCTCGGTTCCTTTACCCTGCTATTTTTACTAAATTATCTTGGTCTGGAATTCTTACCCCATTGCAGTAACTGATGCGAAAGCCTGGATACCTTTTCCCTGACCAAACGATGTAAGGCCTTCGCCGCTTGTAGCTGTAATTCCTACATCATTGGTCTGTATATTAAGAATTTCCGCTATTCGAGAGCGCATTTGATCAATGTGAGGAACTATTTTCGGAACAAGACATTCTATTGCTATCGACACATGCGTAATTTCGTAGTTTTTCAATGTTTTTAGGGCTTCCTTAACATATATAGCACTATCAGTTATTCCCTGTTCATGACACATTTTATCCGCATAAGGCCCAATTACTATTTCGCCGCTGATACCAGATATTGCATTACAAAGAGCATGGAAGACAACATCAGCGTCACTATTCCCCTGTAATGATAATTCGGAGGGAATTTCAACTCCACCTAAAATTAGAGGTCTGTTAGTGTCATCTCCCTCTAAACGATGGCTGTCTTGACCTATTCCCATTTTAACCCGCATTTTCCCTCCCTTATTCCTATAATTCGCCATTCAGCCACGAACTTCACGAACAAAACGAAGAGTATTTATATACTATGCAATGGAATCATAGCAATAACAATGAAATTTTGTTGTGGTTTTAGTGATCTTGGTGGCTATTCTTTCAAGAATCGCTGATAAAAATTTGATTTACTGTTAAATCTTTTTTATTATCGGTTCTTTAAAAGTATTTAAAATCTGATGTTTAGAAAATTAATGCTTTGTCCGATAACTTATTAATAGAAGAAAACTATTGAAGCTCCCTGCGGCAAGCCGCAGGGAATCTTCAGTGGAGAGTGTAATTTTTTTAAGTTCGCTCTCTAACCCCGCCGTAAGCAGCGGGGAATGCGTTCGCTAAACACTTTCATTGCAACTATGATTCTGCGAAACCTTCTTTTTTTAGAAAGATTTTTGGTTGCGGCTTTGCGCTCTATTTTAGATAGGATTAAAGTTTCAATACAATGTTAGGTTTAATTTCCATGATGCCTTTTTTTTATTTACCAGTAAAAACATTAAAAACTACTATTTGCTTCTTTATTGTTTTCGCCATAGTTCTTTTGTTTTCTTGTGCAGGGTTCGCTCAAGAACCGGTAGAAGTTACTGCCGACCGATTAGAGATGATGGACGAAAAAGATATGGTTCTTGGAAAAGGAAATGTAAATGTTTTCCATAAAGGCATGCATGTTAAAGCAGACAAGATCAAAGTAAATTCAAAAACCGGCAAAGGAGCGGCTTCCAGCAATGTCTTAATAGAAGATAACACGAGTAAAATTACAGGGGATAAAGCTTTTTTTAACATGAATTCAAAAACAGGCGAGATTTTTAATGCAAAAGGTCATTTTGATTCTGAATATTTTTTTACCGGAGAGAGAATTAAAAAAGAAGGCGAAGATCATTATAAAATTTATAACGGGAGCCTAACAACTTGTTTCGGGGATAAGCCGGCATGGATTTTTAAATGCGACTATGCCGATTTGACTCTCGAAGAATACGCCATTCTAAAAAACCCTTCATTCTGGATCAAAAACACCCCTTTCTTTTATCTTCCCTATGGAGTCATTCCGTTGAAGACAAAGCGTGCCAGCGGATTTCTGTTTCCAAATATAGGTTCCAGTAACAGGGATGGTTTTTTTATGAATAATAGCTTATTCTGGGCCATTAACGACCAGATGGATGCGACGGCATCTCTCGACTATTTGTCCAAAAAGGGCTTTCGACCCGGCCTGGAATTCCGTTATACGCCAACCAAAAAAATAGCAGGTCAATGGAATGGTACTTATTTAAAAGAAAAAGACACGGATCGTGAATTTTGGAAATTGAATGTAGACCACAAACAGGAATTTGATTTTGGAATTATGGCCACAGCAAAAGCTGACCTGCTAAGTGATAATAACTACGATAGGGAATATAGCGATTTAACAGGCGACAGAACGCGGCGGATTACGGATTCTTACTTGAACTTATCAAAAAACTGGGAAAACCGTTCATTGGAAGTTTTAAGCCGTTATCGAAAGAGCATCGAATTTGACACAGAAGAAAAGTACACTCTTTTGCCACAAGTCACTTTCAGAAACCAAAGAGAAAAAATACGAAAGACGCCCTTGTATTTTAATATGGAATCTTCTTATACGGGATTTGACAGGGAAACCGGGTCTACGAGTAATGATGTTCAGCGGTTCGACATTCATCCACAGTTGTCTCTGCCTTTTACCTCTTTACCCTGGATGACATTTACCCCAACCATAGGCATTAGAGAAACCTATTACAGTCGCGGTAATGATATCAGTGGAAATAAAACTGGAAGCTTCTCAAGAGGATTATATGACATAACCACGATTTTTGAAGGGCCGAAATTCTTTAAGATATTCAACTATAATAATTCTGTTGTACCAAAGGTGAAGCATCTTATTGAACCAAGAGTGATTTATAGGTATATCCCTGACATGGATAATGATGACCGAGATAAAATCATTGTTTTTGACGGCATCGATAATATTGCCCCATTGAGCATTGTGGAATATTCTTTAACCAATCGATTTTTAAAAAAATTAAGACTTGATAAAGATTCTTTTATAACTGAAGAAGCCATCCGGTTTGAAATCAGCCAGAGCTATGACTTTCGTGAAGCCACGAAGACATTATCCGAGGGAACCGAACGACGTCCTTTTTCTGATGTTCGATGGGACATTGACAGTATGATATGGACACCCCTTCGCTTAAACTTCGATGGGACTTTCGATGTTTATGACCATCTTTTAAAGACCGCTAATGTTGAATTAGGAATACAACCGGAAAGTTTTTGGTCTCTGTATTTTGAAAGACGTTATATAAGAGATCAGTCCACTTTTATCCTGGGGTCACTGGGACTGGATTTAAAAAAAGGATGGAGGGCTAAATACAGCGCCCGCTATGACGAATTAAATAACGAATTCATGGAAAATGATTTTAGTTTAAAATATTCCGCACAATGCTGGGACGTTGCTTTTGATTTTATAAACCGAAACAATCATATCAACGGAGACAAACAAACAGAAAATAAGTTTTTCTTTTTATTTACTCTTAAAGGAATAGGGTCTATCGGCAAGAAGGTATCCGAAGAACTTCTGCATAAAAACCTGTAAATATTATGAACATAAAATTGGTAGATCTTAATCTTCAATATCAAAACATTAAAAATGAAATTGACGCTGCAGTTCACAGGGTTCTGGATAGTGGACAATTCGTTTTAGGGCCTGATGTAGCTGCTCTTGAAAAAGAAGCGGCGAAGTATTTGAACGTTAATTATGCTGTTGGAGTAGCCTCTGGAACAGACGCCCTCCACCTTGCTCTTTTGGCCTACGGAATCGGTTCCGGAGATGAAGTCATTACCACCCCATTTACTTTTATTGCCACATGTGAGGCTATCACATACTGCGGAGCTGTTCCGGTTTTTGTTGATATTGATCCCAAAACATTTAATATTAATCCGGCAAAAATTGAAGAGAAAATTTCAAAAAAGACTAAAGCAATTATTCCAGTGCATATGTACGGACAGGCGGCTGATATGGAACCTATTTTAGAAATTGCAAAAAAATTTCAGTTAAAAGTGATTGAAGATGTTGCCCAGGCTTTTGGAGGAGAATATAAAAATAAAAAACTGGGCGCTCTTGGCAACGCGGGTTGTACAAGTTTTTTCCCGTCAAAAAATCTCGGCGCCTTTGGAGACGGCGGGATGGTTTTTACTAACGACGAAAAAGTAGCTGAAAAAGTTAAAATGTTAAGAGTTCATGGAAGTAAAGAAAAATACTCTCATGATTTGATTGGCTTTAACAGCCGCCTGGACACTCTTCAAGCCGCTATAGTCAGGGTGAAGTTGAAGTATCTTGATCAATGGAACAACATGAGAATCGAACATGCAGAACAGCGCTATAATAAGCTTCTCTCCAACTGTAACGTTGTAACCCCTTATAGAGAACCTGGCAACAAACACGTATATCACCTCTATACGATTTTAGTAAACGACCGGGAAGGGTACCGGAAATTTTTAAATAACCGCGGCATATCTTCTGCCATCCATTATCCTATTCCGGCCCATCTTCAGAAATCTTTCAGGTATTTAGGATTTTCTGAAGAAGATTTTCCGGTAAGCAGTGAAACTTCGCAAAAGACTTTGTCTTTACCAATGTTCCCGGAATTAAAGGAAAAAGAAATTGACTACGTAGTAAAAACCGTAAAAGAATTCCATGAACGTTCCGGAACTTCTACAACACATTGAGATTAAAGATTTTATCAAAACTCCTCCCTGCTCTTCCTCTCAGAAATTATAAGACTAATATATTAACAAAGAACCCTCACTCCAAACTTTCTAAAACAATTTTTCTATTCCATTATTTCGATTGCAGAGTAAAACAGATTTAAGTTTCCAAAATCATAAAATCTTCCTTGATTTACTTCTTCGGTTATGTGAGAATGGCAGGAAATATTCTTTTTTGCTTTAATCAAATCCTCGCTCTAATTTTTTAATTAGGGCCTTTGACCGGGAGGAGGTGAAATGACCTGAAATACGAATCAATATTTATACTCACACCAGACCTACCTGATACTGACATAGATGACACAATAAAAAAGGTTGAAGAACTGATCGGAAAAAATGGAGGAAAAGTTCTTGAAACCGAGCGCTGGGAAAAAAAACGATTAGCCTACCCCGTCAAGAAAAAAACGTATGGTTACTACGTCTTAATCAGACTTGATGCTCCGGCAAAACTTATCGACCCCCTTGAAAAATTCTACCGGTTATCAGAGCATATTATTAAGTTTCTAACTATCAAAGTTACCGATTTTAAGAAACAAACTGACTTTGTTCCTTCACCGGCGAATGACACCAATAAAGCGGCTAATGTTTCAAAAGCTAGCAGTCATGTTGAAATTAATCCCAAATTAGAGAAAACAAATAGCAGCAAAATATCAAAAGAGGCCAATATAGGAGACTGAACCATGGCAGGAGTTAACAAGGTATTTTTATTAGGAAACTTAACACGAGACCCTGAACTGAGATATACGGCTAACGGGGCTGCAGTTGCCGGTTTTGGTATTGCTGTAAACCGAAAGTATAAGCAGGACAATGAATGGAAAGAGGAAGTCTGTTTTATTGATATTACGGTTTGGGGAAAACAGGCTGAGAATTGTTCTGAATATTTGCATAAAGGCAGTTCAGCCCATATTGAGGGACGGCTTAATTTTCGTTCATGGGAAACAGAACAGGGCCAAAAAAGAAGTAAACATGAAGTAGTAGCCACCAACGTCCAGTTTTTATCCAGATCATCGAAAGATAACGGCGCTTTTGAAAGCAACACTAACTCGAAGATTCAAGAACCAGGAACAAAACCAGAAACTGAAGGAGATGTTCCGTTTTAATCATGCTCTATTTATGGGGGTTTAATGAAATTTAAGAAACGAAGAAGACCGTCAACAAAAACTTTCATGGTTGCTAAAATATGCCGGTTTTGTACTGAGAAAATGGATTGGATAGACTACAAAGATGCAAAAATTCTTCGCACCATGATTTCAGAAAGAGGGAAGATTATTCCAAGACGCATTTCCGGAAATTGCGCTAAACACCAACGAATGGTAACCACAGCTGTTAATAGAGCGCGTAATATTGCACTGGTGCCGTTTACCGCATAAGTGGTAAAGCCACCCGCAACAACCAAAACGAATTAATTACCACAAGGAAATTTACGGATTCGGGTTAGGGGGCAAGGGTCGTGGGTCAAATGGTGCTTTTTCTTGATCCAGGCCCCATGACCCTTAATCCTTAGAGCGGCGAGGCGTCACAACGATAATTGAAGCTCCCCGTAGTAGAGCTTCAGTGTAGAGTATGATTTTATTTTAAGTTCACTCGATAAACACTTTCGGTAAGGAAAACCGAATTCAAGTCTTCGCAGCTACTCTCCTTTGGGCGAATCTGCGGAGCCACGCTGAGCGGGGCGGAGCTAATTGGACGGTTTCCGAAGGAAAGCTGCCCGAAGGGTTGAAACCATGGATGGCAGAGCTGAGCTCAGCTTTGCCACGCTCAGCGGGGCTTTGCCGATAATCACAATTTGTCAGGATAGACGAATTGGATAGGCTACCTTTGGTAGACTACCCAAAGGGTTGAGGCCATGGATGGCCGATAATCAAAAAAGGGCGACCTCCCTGAAGAACAAACGGAAAAAACTTTCTCAAAAAAAAGATTTTAGAGAACAATAGAGAGCAATAGTATAAAAGGCTTTATTGGTCATTTTCTAACTTACATTTATGAATACCACCAGCAGTATAAATATTCGAGAGGTTGCATTCCCGACAATTTTATCAATGGTTCTTTTTTCAGCAGCTATTTTTCTGCCTCCTCTGGGGATTCTATTCAGCATTTTCTGCCCTGTTCCTATTATTTTGGCATATCTTTATCGCGGCCAAAGTACAGGATTGATAAGTTCGATAATTGTGGCAATTATATTATTCCTTTTTGTAAATGTGCAGATAAGTCTTGTCTTTTTTGCTGAATACGGGCTTATCGCCGTAATAATGGCAGAATCCATTCGTAGAAATTATTCGATTGATAAAATAGTGTTGCATAGTGTAGGGGCTTCTTTTCTATTGGGGGGGGTGTTAATTTATTTATTTCTCCTTGCTAAAGACATAAACCTGAGTTCCTTTATGACTGAGCAAATAAAGCAAAGTATGGCCTCATCTATAGATGCGTACCGCCAAATGGGAATCTCCAACAGCGAAATTGACAACATCAAGCTCTATTCAGAAAAATTGGCATCGGTTTTTATAAGCTCCATTCCTGCCTGGATGATAGTGAGCTCTAGTATCGGAGTTCTTCTAAACTATATGCTGGTAAAAATGATCTGGAATAAATATATTGGAAACAGTAGTTACTTCGAAAGCACCAATCTTGAAAAGTGGTCTGCTAACGAATACCTGATATGGCTGTTTATCTTTTCAGGAGTAATGCTTCTCATTCCCGCGAAGAGCCTAAATACTATTGGACTGAACTCCCTGATTGTTTCCCTTATGGTCTATTTTTGCCAGGGAATAGCCGTTGTTATATTTTATATGAAAAAAAAGACTTTTCCTTTATTCTTAAAGATTATCATTTATGGCCTAATATTTATCCAACCTTTATTACTGCTTCTTGTAATTTTAATAGGAGTTTTTGATACATGGGTGGATTTCAGAAAACTAAAATGTCCCGATAATAATTCAATATAATTTAGCAGGAGGAAAAATGAAGATAATTCTAAAAAATGATGTAAAAAATTTAGGCTCTTATGGCGATGAGGTAGAAGTAGCCGATGGCTATGGAAGAAACTACTTAATTCCCAAAGGGCTAGCTCTTCAGGCCACGGACCAAAATAAATCGGTTATTGACCAAAAGAAAAAGATAATCCTGAGCAAGCTTGAAAAAGACAAAACAGAGGCAGAATCCATTGTTAATCAATTATTGGCGGAAGAAATTTGCTTTAAAAGAAAAGCCGGGGAAAGCGACAAGATTTTTGGATCTGTAACTTCCCATGATATTGCTGAATTTTTAAACACAAAGGGATTCAGTATCGATAAAAAGAAAATATTACTCGATGACCCTATAAGAAATTTGGGATCTTTTACGGTTTCCATTAAAATTCATCCTGATGTTCCCTGCACTTTAAGTGTTAAAGTAGATAAAGAAGAATAATTTCATAAGTCTATCATTTTTTGCTTGCCAACAAATGTAGATTTAATTTATATTTTTCAATTCATCTTTTGCATTTTGAGAGTTATAAAAGTATTTACAATGGTTAACGTCCATTCGCAAGAGTAAACCAAATGCCCCAAACCGTCATTACAAAAAACAAAACCATCACAACAGGTAAAACGACTGACGATATTTCTCTCCACAAGCTTCCCCCGCACAACCTGGAAGCCGAGCAATCAGTCCTGGGAGCTATTTTTAAAAGTAACGACGCCCTCCCTAAAGCGCTGGAAATAATTCAGACTGATGACTTTTACCGTGGTCCTCATCATAAAATATTTAAAGCAATGGTGGAGCTTTTTGAAATAAACGAACCTATTGATCTTCTTACACTCTCGGATAGGCTAAGAAAAAATGAGGATCTCAATGCAGTGGGCGGGGTAGAATATCTCAGTCAACTGGAAGAAACCGTACCAACCGCGGCAGCTATTTCCTACCATTGCAAAATGATTCGAGAAAAAAAGATATTGAGAGAATTAATTAATACGGCTACTACGATTGTTCAAAAAAGTTATGAAGATAAAGGTGAAGTCAATGCTCTTCTTGATGAAAGTGAAAAATCTATTTTTGAAATCGCAGGAAAAAAAATAAAAAAGAGTTTTTACAACATTAAAACGATTATTAAAGATAGTTTTGAATCTATTGAGAAACTTTATGATAGCAAGGCACTCGTTACAGGAGTTCCTACTGGATTTAAAGATTTTAATAAAATGACCGCGGGACTTCAATCCTCTGATCTAATTATCATAGCCGGTCGCCCCAGTATGGGTAAAACGACTTTTGCCATTGATATCGCCCGGCATGTAGGAGTAAATGAAAAACTCCCTGTTGCAATCTTTAGCCTTGAAATGTCTAAAGAACAATTGGGTATCAGGATGTTATGCGCTGAGGGAAGGGTCAGCTCAAATAAAGTAAGAACAGGATACCTTGCAAAATCGGATTGGCCTAACTTAGTTACTGCTGCAGGAAAACTGAGTGAAGCTCCAATTTTTATTGACGATACCCCTGGCTCAACCGCCCTGGATATTCGGGCAAGGGCAAGAAGACTCCAGGCAGAACTGGATAAAAACCTCGGGCTTGTCATTATTGACTATCTTCAATTGATGCGGGGTATGGGAAGAATTGAAAGCAGACAGTTGGAAGTTTCTGAAATTACCCGATCGCTTAAAGAATTAGCCAAAGAACTGAATGTCCCTGTTGTCGCGCTTTCTCAGTTAAGCCGGGCTGTAGAAAGCAGAGAAGGAAGAAAACCACAGCTTTCGGATTTAAGAGAATCCGGTTCTATAGAACAGGACGCGGATGTAGTCGTTTTTCTATTCCGTGAAGAGGTTTATAAACAGGACACGGAAGACACAGGAACAGCTGAAATTGATATCGCAAAGCAAAGAAACGGACCCACCGGTAGATTTAAAGCAACATTTATTAAAGAATACCCTCGTTTCGAAAACTATGCTGGCATGGGTGACGAAGGAATTTAGTGGGCAGCTACGCAGAAATTAATCTAAAAGCCTTTTCACATAATCTCCGTTTTATAAAAAACCGAGTAAAACCATCTACTAAAATAATGGCGGTATTAAAGGCAAATGCCTATGGTCATGGTTCTGTAATGATTGCCCGCCAGGCAGAAGCAGATGGAGTAGAAATGTTAGGCGCCGCAAATCTTTCTGAAGCCGTCGGACTAAGAGACGCTGGAATTAAACTGCCTGTTTTAATCCTGAGTGGTATCACAGAAGATCAAATAAAAATATTCCTTAATTACGATTTTTCAACAGTTATTTATTCAAAAGAGATTGCCGCTACTCTCCATGCAAACGCTAAAAGAAAGAAAAAAAAGATAAAAGTTCATTTCAAAGTAGATACCGGCATGGGACGATTAGGGTTTAAGCCGGAAGAAACCTTTTCTTTTATAAGTAAATACAATAGATCGGAATTTTTTGTTTTTGAAGGATTAATGACTCACCTGGCATCGGCCTTTAACAAAAATGAAAAGGCATTCACAAACATGCAAATAAAAACCTTTAACACGCTTGTTCAAGACTTAAAGGCTACAGGAATTTCTTTTTCGATCATTCACTGCGCCAACAGTGCCGGAATCATTGATTTCCCTGAATCACACTTTGACATGGTAAGACCCGGCATCCTCCTTTACGGAATTTCTCCTTTTGACGGTAAACGAAATGATCTGGATATCGATCCGGTGTTGAGTTGGAAAACCAGGATTATTCAAGTATCCCATGTTCAAAAAGGAAAACCCATAAGTTATGGAGGAACCTTTGTAACAAAAAGGGACAGCGTTATCGCAACCATACCGGTCGGATATGCCGATGGATATGATAGAATTCTTTCCAATAAAACCAGCGTATTGGTTAATGGAAAATCAGCACCACAAGTTGGACGCGTATGCATGGACTTAACTATGATCGACGTAACCGGTATTTCCGATGTTTCAATTGGAGACGAAGTGGTTTTAATAGGTAAGCAGGGCAGGAAAGAGATTCAGGCCAAAGACCTGTCCGAAAAAACCAACACTATCCCATATGAGATCCTTTGCGGCATAGGGAATAGAACAACCAGAATTTATACATAGCTCAAAGTTGCGGATTTTCAATAATGATTTGAACTGATTTCAAAAAGGCTGGCTGAGGAGCATCATATTGCACACCGTAATAGGTCAAACCATGAGGCGCAGGTCTAACCTGTCTGATTTTTCCTTTAAAACTAAGGGGTTCTTTTCCCTCTTGATATTCGAATGAAAGATAAATCGTATCATTAACCTTATATTTACTATTGGTCATCACCCTGCATCCGCTCTCATTCATATCCACAATACTCCCTTCTCCAACCGGCTTTAACGCCGTCTTTCCACCTTCTGTAACAGGCTCCAGAATGGATGTCCAGAACGAAACAGAAATTCTTGGATGCTTCCTTACACTAACCCCCTTCAACTCCCCTGAAGGATATGAAAGAGCAATATTTGGTACTTTTTTGCTTAGTAACCTGCATTCAAATTTATAAGCCAGTCCATCATCTGAAATACATTGTGCCGAGCATATGCTATCCAGCATTGACCCGAGTATCGTTTGATCTGGACGGGCCACACGAACAAGAAATCCACGTTCTTCAAATCCACCAACTACTACACCCGCATATGGCTTTTTTTTAATGCTAACAACAACAGGAAAGCCTGATACCAGAACTTTTTTTGGATTAAATGCCATAAAATAATTATTGCGCTAAAATGATCAAGAGGCTCTTAGATGAGTAAGGGCTTCTATTCATAGGAATTATTCATTATGCATTAAAAAAAAATGAAATACAAATTTAATTTATTTTTCCCTTTTTGCTAATTATCACGATGTAGGCTTCATTATAGTGAAAAATCAAATGCTGCATAATTTTTTAGGTTTAGAATTTAGTAATTGAAAAATTATACCTGAACCATTAATATATTCTCCATCTAAACTAATAAGATGAAAGGTTATTTTTATGTCTTCAAAATGTGATAACTGTAAACCTGCAAAATGTTGTTTATATACTTCTATGGAAATAGATACTCCGGAAACTCGGAAAGACCATGAATATAATTTGTGGTTAATCGCCCATAAAAATATTGCTTTTTATGTTGACCGGAAGATATGGCACATTAATTTTACCTCCCGCTGCAAATTTCTCAATAAAGACAACCGCTGCAAAATTTATGACAAAAGATTTTACGTCTGTCGCAATCACGACACTGATTCATGCGAAGATACCGGTGACTATGATTTTTCTGAATATTTTAATAACTATGATGAACTTTTAAATTACATCAAGAAAAAACATCCTCGGTGGCGCTTTGCTGATCCGCGAAAAAAATAATCAATTGAAAGATTTATTTTTACCACTAAGACACTAAGATCCAAAAAGATTCATGAGAAAGAGAGAGGAGAATAGGAGAAAATTCTCTTTTTAGGCGCTGTTTAGTTCTTGTTTTTTACAGCGCCTTATGCAACGTTCTCCGCATCTCCTCTTTCTCCATTTCCCCTTTCCTTTGTGTTTTAGTGACTTTGTGAAATGTTATTTTCAGCTGTGGATCTGCTACGCTATGTTTTAAACTGGAGATATGATGGGTTTAAAAATTTTTAATTCCATTAACAGGCAAAAAGAGCTTTTTACTCCGCTGACTAAAGACCGTGTAACAATGTATGTATGTGGCGTTACTGTGTACGACCTCTGCCACATCGGGCACGCCAGGGCCTGTATAGTTTTTGACGTTATTTACCGTTACCTGCAGTTTGTCGGTTACGAAGTCATCTATGTTCGTAATTTTACGGATGTGGACGATAAAATTATAAATAAGGCAAAGAAAGAAAAAACAAGCTGTGACGAAATTTCCCGAAGATATATCAAAGCTTTTTATGAGGATATGAATGGCTTAGGGATTAAGACTCCGACCCATGAACCTAAAGCTACGGAACATATCCTTGAAATGATTGATATGATTAAGCGGTTAATAGATAAAGGACATGCTTATCAGGCGGGAGGAGATGTTATGTATTCCGTTGAAAGTTTCCGGGATTATGGAAAACTTTCAGGCAGAAAAATTGATGAGCTTCAATCAGGGGTGAGAGTAGAAATTGATGAAAAGAAAAAGAACCCTCTCGACTTTGCTTTATGGAAAGAAAGTAAGCCCGGTGAACCGGCGTGGGAGAGTCCATGGGGTATGGGACGCCCCGGCTGGCATATAGAATGTTCCGCTATGTCACAAAAGTATCTTGGTGAAATCTTTGATATTCATGGTGGGGGAAAGGACCTGATTTTTCCGCATCATGAAAATGAAATCGCCCAATCCCAGGGGGCAACAGGGAAAAAACCGATTAATTATTGGATACATAACGGATTTGTGGATATAAACAAGGAAAAGATGTCCAAGTCCCTTGGAAATTTTTTTACAATCCGGGAAGTTATCAAAAAATATCCGCCTGAAGCAATCAGACTCTTTTTACTTTCCAATCATTACAGGAGTCCCATTGATTTCTCTAATAAAAACCTGAATGAAGCAGGCATTGTGCTCCATCGTTTTTATGAATTCCTGGATTCTATGAATGGACTGGTACCTGACAATGCGTTTGAACCGGATAATGACTTCATGGAGAAATTCAAGTCTGCGATGGATGATGATTTTAATACGGCATTAGCTATAGGCTATTTAAACGAATTTTTAAAAAAACTTAATTCTATTAAAGACCAATTGAAAACAAAAGAATGCAACGATGCAGCCGGGTTGAAGAAAAAGCTTGGCGAGGGGAAAAAAGCAATCTTAATAATAGGGGAAGTTCTTGGATTATTTTTAGAAAAACCAACCGTATTCTTAGAAAATTTCAAAGAAAAAAGAATAACTGAACTTGGATTAAATAAAAATCAGATTGAAGAAATGATTAACGACAGAACAGAAGCAAGAAAAAACAAAGAATGGAAAGAAGCCGATAAAATAAGAGAAGGGCTAAATAAAAAAGGGGTTGTCCTGGAAGACAAACCTGAAGGAACAATATGGAAAATTAAAATATAAATCAGTTTACAGGAGGGCAGATGTCAGGGTTCAGGAGCCAGGTGTCAGGTTATCTAAAATGAGAATTAAGAACTATCAGTATTTAGAGATTTGAGGGTGGGGCGAAAAATTAACAGTTAAAAAAATCTTTAACCCCTCACACCCAACCCCTGCTCCCTGAGCCCTGGCTTGCACCTGAGCACTATGAAACACCCCAAATCAGATATTCTATACGGGATCAATCCAATATTAGAGGTGCTAAAATCACGGCAGCGCCGCATTTTAAAAATTTTCATCTCAAACAGAAGAAAAAACAAAGAGACAGATAAAATAATTCACCTGGCAAAAGCTCATGGAATTAAATTAAAATTTGTCGATTTAAAAACATTCCAACAAATTTGTCCCGGGAATAAACACCAGGGTATAGCAGGGATTGTTTCAAATAAGGAACTGGTCTCTGTTGAAGAGATGATTGAGGCCGCATTTAAGAAAGAGCCCAATCCTGCCCTGGTCGTGCTCGATCACCTTGAAGACCCGAGAAACCTCGGTTCCATTACCCGGTCCGCTGAAGTCCTCGGCATTAGAGGGATAATTATTCCTAAAAACCGGGCCGCGGATTTGACATCTACAGTCTCAAAGAGTTCTGCCGGGGCAGTTGAATATATGCTTATTAGTAGGGTGTCCAATACTCTGAACTCCATCCTCATGTTAAAAAAAAAGGGGTTCTGGATAATCGGTGCAAAACAAGATTCAAAAAAATCCTGCGTTACCTGTGATTTTAAAAGGCCGATTGCCCTGGTATTAGGCGGGGAAGGAAAAGGATTTCGCCCT
>CAYMVZ010000030.1:0-22216 GCA_964394335.1 uncultured Nitrospinota bacterium
TTGCTATCAGGGAAGGCGGCCGCACCATAGGCGCAGGCGTTGTTAGTGAAATTACTAAATAAATGAAGCATTTAAGAATTGAAATTATTTTGTTTTAGCTGAAAGTTAATAAAATGACAGATCAGAAGATTAGAATAAAACTTAAGGCGTTTGACCATAGAATATTAGACCAGTCTGTTAGTGAAATTGTTAACACTGCGCAAAGAACCGGCGCCAAGGTGGCAGGACCAATACCTTTGCCAACTGTTAAAAATCGTTGGACAGTGCTCAGGTCACCGCATGTTGATAAAAAATCGAGAGAGCAATTTGAAATAAGAACCCATAAAAGGCTATTAGAAATCCTCGAGCCTACTCCTCAAACAGTAGATGCATTGATGAAATTAGATTTATCAGCTGGAGTGGATGTTGAGATAAAAATATGATTAGTGGAATTTTAGGCAAAAAAGTAGGAATGACACAGGTTTTCACTGAAGACGGAAATGTGACACCTGTTACTGTGATTGAAGCTGGTCCATGTACTGTTGTTCAGAAAAAAACAGTTGCGAACGATGGATATGACGCCGTTCAGTTGAGTTTTCTAAATAAAAATACAAAAAAAGTGAATAAACCTATTGTCGGACATTTTAAAAAGCATAAAGCTTCAACCTGTAGATTTTTAAAAGAAATACGCTGTGATGCGGAAAAGGTTAAAGAAGGAGAGGTAATAGGAGTAGATATCTTTAAAACAGGAGAAAAAGTTAAAGTCACCGGAACTTCAAAAGGACGCGGGTTTGCCGGTGTTGTGAAAAAATACGGTTTTGCAGGATCATCGGCGTCGAGAGGTAGTCATGAAGTCTTTCGTCATGGAGGCGCTATTGGCCAGTGTGCTTATCCCGGTAAAGTTTTTAAAGGGAAAAAAATGCCGGGACATATGGGAAGCGTGAAAGTTACAACGACAAACATTGAGATTGCCAGTGTCAAGAAAAATGAAAACCTTATGTTGCTTAAGGGAGCTGTTCCTGGAAGCAATGGCGGGTTTTTAATAATAAAAAAAATGGTGAACTAGCATGGAATTAAGCATAGTTGATACTAAAAACAAAAAAGTCGGCAGCTTAGAAGTTAATGAAGGAATCTTTGGTGCGGATGTTAATGAGAGCCTTCTTCATGACGTTGTTGTCATGCAACTTGCAAATAAAAGGAGAGGTACTGCTTCTACAAAAATAAGGGATGAGGTCAGGGGCGGTGGCAAAAAACCATGGAAGCAAAAAGGAACGGGTAGAGCAAGAGCCGGGTCTTCAAGATCCCCTCTATGGCGTGGGGGAGGAGTCACATTTGGCCCAAAGCCGAGAGATTATTTTTATAAAATACCCAAAAAAGCCCGGAAAACAGCTTTAAAATCGATTCTTTCTTTAAAAGCAAAAAATAATGACATTGTGGTGTTAGATAAATTGGAATCGAAATCCTCAAAAACAAAAGAGGTTGCTCTCTTGCTCAAGGATTTAAAAATACTTGATAAAGTACTATTTCTAATAGAACAGGAAAATAAAAACTTGGAGCTTGCGGCAAGGAATTTACCTAATGCTCGTGTTTTAAATCTGGCCGGTCTTAATGTCTATGATTTATTGTACAGTTCCAAACTGGTTTTAACTCAGAGCACTGTTTCTAAAATTGAGGAAAGATTACAATAATGAAAGATATTTATCGAGTTATTGTCAAACCATTGGTAACTGAAAAAAGCACTGACCAGCAGGCTACTCATAATAAGTATACTTTTCAAACAAATTTACGCGCAAACAAACTTGAGATTAAAGCTGCTGTAGAAGAGCTGTTTAAAGTTAAAGTATTAGATGTAAGAACCTGCGTTTACCACGGTAAGAGAACTAGAGTGGGCCGGTATTCCGGTTATAAGCCTGACTGGAAAAAAGCAATTGTTACGGTAAAAGAAGGAGACAGCATCCAGTTGTTTGAAGGAGTCTAATTATGGGAATTCGAAAAATTAAACCTACTTCTCCTGGTTCTCGTTTTAAAACGGTTTCCACATTTGAAGAACTGACTACTGATACGCCAGAAAAATCTCTCTTAAAACCTTTAAAAGAGAAAGCAGGCCGAAACAATTTAGGAAGAGTTACTGTTAGATTCCGTGGGGGAGGACATAAAAAAAAGTATCGAGTTATTGATTTTAAAAGGGATAAAGATAATGTTTCAGCAAAAGTAGCGAGCATAGAATATGATCCTAACCGGTCAAGCCGTATTGCGTTGCTCAATTATGTGGATGGAGAAAAAAGGTACATTGTTGCACCAGAGAGTATTAAAGTCGGGGATACATTAAAGTCCGGTAGTGGATCTGAGATCAGACCCGGAAATACACTTCCTTTAAAAGATATCCCTGTTGGAACGATAATTCATAATATTGAATTGAAAGTAGGAAAAGGTGCTCAACTGGTTAGAAGCGCCGGTGCCTGGGCTCAGATTATGGCCCGGGAAGGTAAATATTGTCATGTAAAATTAACTTCCGGTGAAGTTAGGATGGTTTTTTCTCAATGCAAAGCTACGGTAGGTCAGGTTGGAAACCAGGAACATGAGATTATAAAAACAGGAAAAGCAGGCAGAAATAGATGGTTGGGAAAACGTCCGCATGTTCGGGGTGTGGCAATGAATCCGGTGGACCATCCGATGGGCGGAGGAGAAGGAAGGTCTTCCGGTGGAAGACATCCGGTATCACCCTGGGGAACGCTTGCCAAAGGTTATAAAACTCGTAAGAAGAGAAATATTACTAATAAATTTATTGTTACAAAGCGGAAGAAAAAATAATGCCTTCAACAGTGAGTATGCTGATTGCTGGCAACTGAAAGCTAATTATAAAAGAGGTTTACATGGCACGGTCAATAAAAAAAGGACCTTACATTGAATCAAGTTTGGAAAAAAAAATAGAAACGATGAACAGTATTAATGAAAAAAAGATTATCAAAACATGGTCCAGGCGATCTACCATTGCGCCAGATTTTATAGGACATACCCTTGCAGTTCATAATGGGAAAAAATTTGTTCCCGTTTATATTACTGAAAATATGGTGGGTCATAAATTAGGAGAGTTTTCTCCCACAAGGATTTTCAGGGCACACAGCGGCCGTACTAAAAAGACGACCGCTGTATCATAGTGTTCTTATATATTTTTTAAAAAAAATAAAAATATGGAAACGAAGGCCACACTAAAATTTGTCAGAACCTCGCCCCGCAAGGCGCGATTAGTAGCAAATCTTATCAGAGAAAAAAATATCGGTAAAGCGTTAAATATTTTGCATTTTACCAACAAACTGGCAGCTAGAATTATAGAAAAAGTACTGAAGTCTGCCATTGCAAACGCCCAGGAAAATCACAAAGTAGACGATGTTGATTCCCTTGTTATTAGTACTATAACTGTAAATGAGGGACCTACTTGGAAAAGATTTATGCCCAGAGCAAGAGGGATGTCTGATTCCATTTTTAAAAGAACCAGTCATATTACTGTAGTTTTAAAAGAACCGGGAGATTAAATATAATGTCCAACAATATGGAGGAAAAATAATTGGGACAGAAAGTCCATCCGATCAGTTTTAGAATTGGTATTACCCGTTCCTGGCTATCGCAATGGTATGCTAAAAAAGACTACGTGAAACTTTTGCATGAAGACTTGGAAATTAGAAATTTTTTAAAAAAGAAACTTTATCATGCCGGGGTTTCAAAAATTGAAATTGAAAGAGCTGCACAAAAGATTTCAATAAATGTGTTCTCTGCGAGGCCGGGAATAATTATAGGGAAAAGAGGTTATGAAATTGATCGTTTAAAAGCAAACCTTCAAAAACGTGTAGATAGCAAACAGTTATCTTTAAACATTAAAGAAGTACGGAAAACTGAAATTGATGCTCAGCTAGTGGCGGAAAATATTGCTCTTCAGTTAGAGAGACGAGTTGCTTTTCGTCGTGCAATGAAAAAAAGCGTTACAACTGCTTTACGTTTTGGTGCAAAGGGAATACGGATTAACTGTGCTGGACGCTTGGGGGGAGCTGAAATTGCGAGAACCGAGTGGTATCGCCAGGGAAGAGTGCCGTTGCATACATTAAGGGCGGATATAGATTATGGATTTGCGGAATCCCGGACAACATATGGAATCATAGGAGTAAAAGTCTGGATCTTTCACGGAGAGATTATTCCTGAAAAGAAAGAACCCGCTGAAAATAAATTAGAAGCCAATCCGGAGTCGTAATCATGTTAATGCCGAAAAAAGTTAAGTACCGCAAGCGCCAAAAAGGACGAATGAGAGGAGCGGCTTATAGGGGGTCGTCGCTTAATTTCGGCTCCTACGGCCTTATGTCGTTGGGACCAGCCTGGATTACAAATCGGCAGATCGAAGCGGCTCGTATCGCTATGACCAGGCATATTAAAAGAGGCGGCAAAGTTTGGCTTCGGATATTCCCGGATAAACCAGTTTCCAAAAAACCAGCAGAAACTCGTATGGGGAAAGGAAAAGGGTCTCCTGAATTCTGGGTGGCTGTTGTAAAGCCCGGGAGAATTCTTTATGAAATGGAAGGAGTTTCTTTAGATATTGCAAAAGAAGCTATGCGTTTGGCCGCTCAGAAATTGCCTATTCATACTAAATTTATAACTAAGGACTAATCCTATACCATTATGAAAGCTGTAGAACTTAGAAATTTATCGGTAGAAGAACTTGCTGAAAAAAAGAAAGATTTTAAGAGTGAAATCTTTAATTTAAAAATTCAGATGTCAATCGGGAAAATTGAAAATCCCAGCCGTTTGAAAATCTTGAGAAGAGATGTTGCACGTGTGAAAACTATTATTAAAGAAAAAAAAGCGGGGAAAACACTTGAACAAGATTAAAAGAAAAAATGTTGTAATCGGAGATGTTGTCAGCGACAAGATGGATAAAACTGTTGTTGTTAAAGTTGGGCGTCTAGTGAGACACCCGGTATTTAATAAAATGGTTCGTCGGGCAAAAAAGTATAAAGCTCATGATCATAAAAATGAATGTCGGATTGGGGATAAAGTACAGATTGTTGAAACCAGGCCCTTGAGTAAAGATAAAAGATGGAAGGTGCTGGAAATCATGTCAAAGGTGACTGAAGGTTAATAATGATCCAATTAAGAACCAATTTAGTTATTGCAGATAATTCCGGCGCCAGAAAAGGACAATGCATTAAAATTCTTGGTGGTTCCGGGAGACGTTATGCGACGATTGGGGATATTGTTGTTATAACCGTAAAAGAAGCTGCAACAAATAGCAATGTAAAAAAAGGAGAGATTAAAAAAGCAGTTGTTGTAAGAACTAAAAAAGCTGTTGGTCGTCCGAACGGATCTTACATTAAATTCGATGATAATGCTGCTGTGCTTGTTGATGCGCAAAAAGAACCTGTTGGAACCAGGATCTTCGGCCCCGTTGCGAGAGAGTTAAGAGCAAAACGGTTTATGAAAATAGTTTCTTTGGCGCCGGGAGTTTTATAGCATTTTATATGTGAATTATGACAAAGTTAAAATTTAAAAAAGACGATCTGGTTAAGGTAATTTCTGGGAAAGAACGAGGTAAAAAAGGAAAAGTGCTCGTGGTCTTTCCACAGGACAACCAACTGATTGTTGAAAAATTGAACATGATTAAAAGACACACGAAAGCAAACCCACAAACCGGTAAGGGTGGCATAGTAGAAAAAGAAGCAAAATTTCACGGTTCAAATGTAATGGTTATTTGTGTTAAATGTGACCGTGCCGTCCGTGTGGCGAAAAAACAACTGGAAAATGGGAAAAACGTTCGGATTTGCAAAAAGTGTGGAGAAATTTTAGATAAAAATTAATTTATGGCTAGATTAAAAAAGTTTTATCAGGAAAAAGTTGTTCCACAACTTAAAAAAGATTTTAACTACAAAAATTTAAACCAGGTGCCAAGGTTAAAAAAAATTGCCCTAAACATAGGATTGGGTGAAGCTACACAAAACGCAAAGATTATTGATTCTGCATTGGAACAGCTTAAAACAATAGCAGGTCAAAAACCCGTGGTTACCAAAGCTAAAAAGTCTATTTCAAATTTCAAATTGAAAGAAGGGTCGCCTATTGGGGTCGCAGTTATTTTGAGACGAGAAAGAATGTATGAATTTTTTGATCGCCTGGTTAATGTGGCGTTGCCTCGAGTTAGAGATTTTAGAGGTGTTTCGGAAAAGGGCTTTGACGGCAGGGGAAATTATACGATGGGCATTAAAGAGCAACTGATATTTCCGGAGATACATTACGACATGGTGGAAAAAATTCTTGGAATGAATATCACTATAGTTACAGACGCAAAATCAAATGAGGAAGGAAAAAGCCTTTTGAAGTTAATGGGTATGCCTTTCAGGAGTTAAAAAAGAAGATGGCTAAAAAATCATTAGTTGCTAAAGCGCGGAGAAAACAAAAATTTGCAGTCAGGGAGTACAACAGGTGCCTCCTTTGCGGCCGGCCAAGAGCTTTTTTAAGAAAATTTTCAATGTGCAGAATTTGTTTCAGGACTTTAGCTTCAAGAGGAGAAATTCCAGGAGTAATTAAGGCAAGCTGGTAGCCAATTAATTAACAGTTATTATTTGCTAATTGTTAATTGCTAATTGTTAATCGATAAAGGAATAATTATGTCTATGACCGACCCAATTGCTGATATGCTTACACGCATCAGGAATGCTTTGATGGCCAAACATGATAAAGTAAATATCCCTATGTCAAAAGTTAAAACCGACATAGCTATACTATTGAAAGAAGAGGGGTATATCAAAAACTACAAATTGATAAAAGATAAAAAACAAGGAATTGTCCGTGTCTATTTGAAATATGATAATGATAACAATAATGTAATTAATGGAATACAAAGAATTAGCAAACCCGGGAATCGGATATATGTATCTAAAAATAATATTCCTAAAGTTTTGAATGGGTTGGGAATTGCGTTGATTTCAACATCCCGGGGATTATTATCAGATAGAACCTGCAGGAAGGAAGGAATAGGTGGCGAAGTAATCGGGCATGTTTGGTAATGCGCTTGGTTCTGACTTCTTCTGCGGATATTGGTTAAACTAACAACAGGAAGCAAAAAGCCAGTAAGAGGTTTTTTGAGTATTCAATACACTATTATTTCAATTGTAAAGCGGAGCAAAGTTATTTATTTAGAGTAATATTGTTATGTCCAGAATCGGGAAATTACCAATACAAATACCACAGGGAGTAAATGTGGAAATCAATAAGAATGAAATTAAGGTTAAAGGTCCTAAAGGGGAGCTGCTCAGGGAAATTCATCCAAATATGAAAGTGGAAATTGTGGATGGAGTTGTTGTAATATCCCGCCCGAATGATTCAAAGTTAAATAAATCGCTCCATGGACTTTCACGGTCCTTAATAAATAATATGGTAATCGGTGTTACAAAAAGTTATACAAAAACTTTGCAAATTCAGGGAGTTGGATATAGATCCATGCTCAGTGGTAAGAATTTGACTCTCCACCTCGGATACTCAAAGCCGGTTGAGTACCCTGCCTCCAATGGAATAGAGTTTGAGGTAACAAAAAAAAACGAAATTATTGTAAAAGGGATAAATAAAGAGAAAGTCGGTCGGGTCGCGGCTGAAATCAGAGGTTTAAGACCACCTGAGCCTTATAAGGGAAAAGGAATCAGATATGAGAATGAGACAGTTATTAGAAAGTCAGGTAAATCAGCAGTCGGTGCAAAGCCGTAGAGGTTATCATTTATTATGAAAAATAAAAAACTATTGAGCAGATTAAATAGAAAGCGAAGGATCAGGAGAAAAATTTTTGGTACTGCAGAAATCCCTCGCCTTACTGTTTATAGAAGTTTGGCACATATCTATGCTCAGATTATTAATGATAATGAAGGGCTCACTTTAGCAGCCAGCTCAACATTACAAAAAAATGTTAAAAAAAGAATAAAAAAAACAGGAACTTGTGATACGGCAAAAATTATTGGAGAGGATTTAGGCGAAAAGGCATTGCAAAAAGGCATAAAAAAAGTTGTGTTTGATCGTAATGGATTTATTTATCTTGGTCGGATCAAAGCTTTTGCCACGGGAGCAAGGGAAAAAGGCCTTCAATTTTAATAGCAATTGCGAGAGGAAAGCAGAGAATAATGAGGAACACAGCTGAATATGAAAAAAAAGAATTAGCCGAGAAAGTCATTTATATTAATCGTGTCTCAAAGGTTGTTAAAGGCGGTAAACGATTTAGTTTTTCAGCTTTAGTGGTAGTTGGTGATAAAGCAGGTCGTGTTGGAGTTGGGCTTGGCAAAGCAAATGAAGTTCCAGAAGCCATAAGAAAAGGAATAGAAAAAGCAAAAAAAGAGATGATCAATGTCCCCCTGGTGGGGAGCACTATTCCCTATGAAGTGATAGGACACTTTGGGGCTGGAAGAGTTTTGTTAAAGCCAGCATCCAAAGGTACTGGTGTTATTGCCGGAGGCGCGGTAAAGGCGATTTTAGAAGCCACAGGTATTAGGGATATTTTAACAAAATCTTTAAGATCTAAAAATCCTCACAATGTTGTTAATGCTACAATGGCAGGGTTGAAGAATTTAAGATCACCAGAGTCAATAGCGGAACAAAGAAATATAGATTTAAAAGAAATTTATGATGAAAGAAAATAATGAAACTCTCTGAACTTAGGCCTGCAGCAGGATCACGGAAAAAAACAAAAAGGATAGGAAGAGGTGTTGGGTCCGGCCATGGGAAAACCAGTTGTCGCGGACATAAAGGACAGGGGTCCCGATCTGGTGGAGGAGTTCCTACCTGGTTTGAAGGGGGCCAAATGCCTATTCAGAGAAGATTGCCTAAGAGGGGTTTTACCAATATTTTTCGAAAAAACTACAACATTTTAAATCTGAAGGATTTGAATAAAATAGAAAGTAATGAACCTATTACAGTTGATTTATTGCGTGAAAAAAAAATAATGAAAAGAAAGAGGCCGATAAAAATTTTAGGGGAAGGCGAGTTGACAAAACCAGTGATCATACATGCAAAGAAATTCAGTAAATCCGCAGTGAAAAAAATTGAGGAAGCTGGAGGAAAAGCTGTTGTGGTATGAACTTATCATTTGTCAATGGTCATTGGAGAAAAACATTATTTATTAATAATTGATCATCAATGACTAAAACTAATGACTAAATTATGAACGGAGCCGGTTTTCAGAATGTATTTAAAATCCCGGAGTTAAAGAAGAGGATTCTTTTTACTCTGGCTATGCTGGCTGTTTACCGTATAGGAGCGCATATTCCCACTCCGGGAATAAACGGAGCTGCTCTAGCGGATTTTTTTGCAAGAACCCAGGGAACAATTCTTGGTTTTTTTGATATGTTCTCCGGCGGCGCGTTAAGCAGGTTGACCATTTTTGCATTAGGTATAATGCCTTATATTAGCGCCTCAATTATTTTGCAGCTCTTAACGATTGTTTGGCCCTATCTGGAAAAACTAAAAAAAGAAGGAGAGCAGGGACAAAAAAAAATTACTCAATATACGCGTTACGGAACAGTACTTTTAAGTGTTGTTCAGAGTACTGGCATCAGCATCGGCCTGGAAGCTATGAGAAGTCCTACCGGAGCACTGATTGTTCCTGAACCTGGATTATCTTTCCGGCTGATGACGATTTTAACTTTAACGGCCGGGACTTCGTTTATTATGTGGCTGGGAGAGCAAATTTCTGAAAGAGGAATAGGAAACGGAATATCCCTGATTATTTTTGCCGGAATTGTTGCCGGTACCCCCGCAGCCATTATCAATTCATTTCGATTATTAGGAACCGGTGAATTGCAGCCTTTTGTGATGATTCTTTTATTAGTATTTATGGTTTTTATTGTGGGAGTAATTGTCTTTTTTGAAAGTGGACAAAGGAAAATACCCATTCAATATGCAAAGAGAATTGTAGGAAGAAAAATGTATGGGGGACAAAGTACTCATTTGCCTCTTAAGATAAATACATCTGGTGTTATACCTCCAATATTTGCTTCTTCCATTATAATGTTTCCCGCTACGATAGCTCAATTTATTGATCATCCGTGGATGACCACTATTTCAGCTAACTTAACTCCTGCAACATTGATCTATAGTATTATCTTTATCGGTGCAATATTTTTCTTTTGTTATTTTTACACGGCAATTATTTTTAATCCTGTGGACGTGGCAGATAATATGAAAAAGCACGGTGGTTTTGTTCCTGGCATTAGACCCGGGGGAAGGACTTCGGAATATATTGATAAAATTCTTTCACGGATTACTTTTTGCGGTGCTGTTTATTTGTCTTTAATTTGTGTTCTTCCTGACTATTTGATCCGTTATATGAACATTCCTTTTTATTTTGGCGGCACAAGTCTTTTAATTGTGGTGGGTGTTTCAATGGATACTATGCAACAGATTGAGTCCCATCTTCATATGAGAAGTTATGAAGGCTTTATGAAAAAAGGAAAATTAAAAGGGAGAAGAGGCTGAGAGACTGGTATGCGGTTAATTTTACTTGGTCCGCCGGGAGCAGGAAAGGGAACACAAGCTAAATTGCTGGCTGAAAAATTCAATATCCCGCAGATATCCACCGGGGATATTTTGAGGCAAGCAATCAAAAATAAAACAGAAATGGGTTTAAAAGCAAAATCCTATATGGATCAAGGAAAACTGGTGCCTGACAACGTCGTTATTGGAATAATAAAAGACCGACTCGATAATCCGGATTGTTCGACAGGATTTATTTTGGATGGTTTTCCCCGTACTATCCAACAGGCTGAAGCCCTGTCACAAGCGCTGAAACAAATGGAAATGGATATTGACCATCTCATAGATATCGAAATAGATTATGGTAATTTAATTCAACGCCTTACAGACAGATGGACTTGCAGGGAATGCGGTGAAGGATATCACAAAATGTCAAATCCGCCTAAAAAAGAAAGTGTTTGCGATAAATGTGGTGGAGAGCTTTATCAAAGAGATGATGATAAAGAGAAAACAATTCTAAAAAGGTTTGAAGTCTATAGAAAAGAAACCGAACCATTAAAAGATTATTACCAAAAAAATGGAAAACTGAATGCGATTAAGGGTGACGGAGGCATACAGGAAATCTTTTCAAGAATCACAAACTTGATAACATAGGACGTGCTGAGAAATTGATAGTTTTAAAATCCCGGCAAGAAGTTGAAAAGATACGAAAAAGCTGTCAAATAGTTGCAGAAACTTTAAAAGAAGTTAGAGATGCGGTTCGGCCAGGTGTTACGACAAAAAAACTGGATGAGATAGCAGAAATGGGTATAACTAAAAGAGGAGCTGTCCCGGCGTTTAAAGGTTATAGAGGCTTCCCAGGCAGCCTCTGTACCTCTGTTAATGAGTCGGTTGTTCATGGAGTGCCGTCAACACTGCAGTTAAAAGAAGGTGATGTTATCAGTTTTGACTTAGGGTCTCTTTACGATGGATATTTTGGCGATGCCGCCATAACAGTTGGCATTGGTCAAATTAGTGAAGAAGCGGCAAGACTGCTTGAAGATACAGAAAAAGCCCTTTACATAGCTATTGAAAAAGGAAAAGCCGGAAATCATCTTTACGATATTTCAGGGTCCATTCAGGCTTTTGCGGAAAATAAAGGATACTCTGTTGTAAAGGATTTTGTAGGGCATGGTATCGGCAGCAACCTGCATGAAGAACCTCAAATACCGAACTTTGTCCCTGAAAATGATAGCAGAGGACCGCTTTTAAAAGAAGGTATGGTTTTAGCCCTGGAGCCGATGATGAATTTAGGCACACATGAAGTAAAAATATTAGATGATCAATGGACAGTCATAACTGCGGATCGAAAATTATCAGCTCACTTTGAGCATACAATTGCAATTACAAATAATGAAGCGGATATTTTAAGTAAATTTAATTAAGGTTTCTTGATGGTTAAATCATATGGCAAAAGAAGAAGCTGTTGAAGTTGAAGGAACTGTGATAGAGCCTCTTCCAAACGCTGTGTTTCGTGTTGAGTTGGAAAACGGGCATAAAGTGCTTGCCCATATTTCCGGAAAAATGAGAATGCACTTTATCAGAATACTTCGTGGGGATAAAGTAAAAGTGGAATTATCACCTTATGATTTAACTCGAGGAAGAATTACATATAGATATAAATAAAAAAAATAGTTTAAAACATTAGAATTCTGAGAAACATTATGAAAGTAAGGTCTTCAGTTAAACCGATATGTGACAAATGTAAAGTAATACGCCGCAAAAGAGTGGTTAGGGTGATTTGTGTAAATCCTAAACATAAACAAAGACAAGGATAGGAGGTAGTTTTGCCAAGAATAGCAGGAGTAGATATTCCTAATAACAAGAGAGTTGAAATAGCTTTAACTTATATATTTGGTATTGGAAGAACTTTGTCGAACAATATATTGAGTGAAGCATCCATTTCACCTGCCGTAAAAGTAAAGGACTTGACAGACCAAGAAATTACTCTTATCAGAGGTATCCTTGAGAAAAAATGCAAGGTAGAAGGGGACCTGAGAAAAGGTATTAACATTAATATTAAAAGATTAATGGATATTGGGAGTTATCGCGGATTCCGACATCGCCGCGGGCTTCCCGTACGAGGGCAGCGAACGAATACAAATGCCAGAACTAGGAAAGGTCCGAAAAAAACTGTAGGGGCTAAAAGGAAGGAGAAATAATGGAAAAAAAAAGCTCGAAAAAACGATCCAAGCGTGTCTCGGAAAATGGAATAGCTCATATTCAATCGACATTTAACAATACTATTGTAACCCTGTCTGATAAGTCGGGGAATGTTATTACCTGGGCTTCTGCTGGAACACAAGGATTTAAAGGAGCAAGAAAGAGCACGCCTTTTGCCGCCCAGAGAGCGGCAGAAAGCGCCGCAAGAAAAGCCATGGATCAGGGGTTAAAGAAAATTGAAGTTTATGTAAAAGGTCCTGGCGCCGGCAGGGAAGCTGCCATCAGGGCTTTACAGGCGGCTGGACTACAAATAAGCATTATAAAAGATGTGACCGCTATTCCTCATAATGGCTGCAGACCTCCCAAAAGACGGAGGGTGTAATATGATGAAACTTGATATTCATTTTTTTGGAGGATTTTGATTGGCTAGATATAAAGATTCCGTGTGCAGACTTTGTCGAAGAGAAAACATGAAACTCTTTCTCAAAGGAGAACGATGTTTAACAAACAAATGTGCTATAGATAAACGAAGCTATCCGCCCGGACAACACGGACAAAGGCGACAAAAATTTTCCACTTATGGGATTCAATTGAGAGAGAAACAAAAAGTAAAAAGAATTTACGGGGTGTTGGAAAAACAATTCAGATCCTATTTTGAAACGGCAGACAGGAAAAAGGGAATTACCGGTGAAAATCTATTGCAACTCCTTGAGAAGCGTCTGGATAATGTGATCTACAGACTGGGCCTGGCAACTTCAAGAAAACTGGCCAGGCAGTTGGTAAGGCACAATCACTTCAGCCTAAACAAGAGAAAGGTCAATATTCCATCGTTGCTCGTAACAAAAGGGGATATGGTGGAATTGAAATTGAAAAGCATTGATATTATGCCTATTCATGAGTCTCTCAAAAAAATTGAAACATCTCAAATCCCGGCATGGCTTAGTTTTGACCAGGATTCTTTAAAAGCAACTGTTCTTGACGAACCTAAACGAGAAAATATTACAATTCCAATTCAAGAACAATTAATCGTGGAACTATACTCCAAATAATCTTATTAACATTAATAGTAAGTTGTAGTATTTAAAATATATCTTTTTTACTTTATTGTTGGGGGAAGGAATGGATAATACTCCGTGGGAAGGTTTTAATAAACCGAAAAGATTGGAATGTGTTGAAAAAAATGAAACGTATGGGAAATTTATTGCTCAGCCGTTTGAAAGGGGATTTGGAATAACTATCGGCAACTCGTTGAGGCGTTTTCTGCTTTCGTCCATTCAGGGAGCTGCAGTTACAGCGGTTAAGTTTGATAAAATTTATCATGAATTTTCATCACTTCCGGGTGTAGTAGAAGACATTATCGATATTATTCTCAACATAAAGGAACTAAAAATAAAGCTTCATTCTGATGGACCAAAGAAAATGTATATAAAAGCCAAAACCCCTGGCCCTGTAACAGCAGGCATGATTATAACTGATGAGGATACAGAAATATTGAATCCGGATCATGTTATCGCAAATTTAGACCAGGACGGCAAATTAAACACTGAATTAATTGTTAATAAAGGAAGAGGGTATCTCCTGGCAGAACGACAAGAGGTTGATGAAAACACCGATATTCAACTGATTCCTATCGATGCCATTTTCTCTCCTATTCAACGTGCAAATTTTCATGTTGAAAATACCCGCGTAAAGCAATCAAGTAATTTTGACAGACTGGTTTTTGAAATTTGGACAAATGGAAGCATTATCCCTGAAGATGCCATTGCTCATGCCGCTAAAACCCTGAAAGATCATTTGCAGATTTTTATCAACTTCGAGGAAGAACCGGAGCAGACTGTGCCAGAAGTAGATGAACAAAAAATGAAAACAATTAAAGCCCTTGCAAAAAGCGTGGAAGAATTAGAACTCTCCGTCCGGTCTTATAATTGTTTGAAAAACGCTAATATCAAAACACTCGGAGAGTTAGTTCAAAAAACAGATACAGAAATGTTGAAAACCCGCAACTTTGGTCGAAAATCGCTTAATGAGATTAAAGAAATCCTGGAAGAAATGGGTTTGAGCCTGGGATATGAAATATCAGATGAGGATAAAGAGCAGCTCAAACTTCTTGAACAGGAGAAAAAACAATAATGCGCCATTTGAAAGCAGGGAAAATACTTGGTAGAACTGCAAGCCACAGGAAGGCCCTGTTCAGCAACCTTGTTTCATCGCTGGTTAAACATGAGCAAATTGTAACTACCCTGGCAAAGGCGAAAGAATTAAGGCGAAGAGCGGATAAAGTAATTACGTTGGCCAAACGCGGCGATTTGAATTCCAGGAGGGTTGCCTTTAAAACAATTAAAAATAAAGAAGCCCTCACAAAATTGTTTGATAAATTAGGTCCGAGATTTGCGAAAAGAAATGGCGGCTATACCAGAATATATCACCTGGGAAATCGAAGTGGAGATGCTGCGAAGATGGCCGTTCTGGAATGGGTAGATAAGGAGAGTAAAGACAAAAAGGAAACCAAAGAGAAAGAAACAAAAGAAACAAAAGAAAAAAAGAAAACTCCGGTAAAGAAAGAAATCAAGGAAAAGAAAGCTCCGGCAAAGAAAGAAGCCAAAAAGAAAGCTCCAGCCAAAAAAGAAACCAAGGAAAAGAAAGAGACCAAAGCAAAAAAAGAAACTAAGAAAAAAGAACGCTCACCTAAATCCAAATCCAAATAAATCCAATAAACTCCTTCTAAATATTTTTGCCATTTAGCTCAAAGATTCCAAATAGCCGACCACTAAAAGTGTCTTTTTATTTCAGGAAAAGCACGTATTTGTCCATTGACGTGCAATATTAAGCCTACATTTATGCATTTTTTTTAAAGAAAGGGTGAATAAAATTTTGTGAATCGTGGTTTATTGTGAAGTATAGGTAAAAAATTGCATAGCATTTTTACTTTAAATGTCTAATAGGAAGGTGTCTGGTCTCTGTTATCAAAATTTTTTTCCGGACGCCATCCATCTTTCCATTCATTATACTTTAGAATAAAAGGGAGTTCACCGTTATCGAGGAACCATGCGTCCACCACATATTTTTTCCCAGATCCTTTTTCCGAAATTACCGGAGCCATATGAGGCCATCCGTTAAGAAAATATCCGCGACGAGCCGGTTCACGCAAATCATGAAAATTGATCATATTATCTTTTTTTAGCATTGTGAGATAGGTGCTTGTGTTAATTGCCTCATCTTCACAATCCATTTGGTTTCTCATAAACACACCGGGGAATGTCCCGCCAATATCACCATTAGTTTTGGTAAGTTTTCCGACAATCGACTCAAGGATGCTGATGGATTGAGCGATTTTTTTTCTTTCCATAGACGCATCTGTCGACGCCGGTTTAAAAACTTTTCGGATGCGATCCCACTGGCCATCGCTTAATTGAACCATCTCTGATTTATTGCAACCGTAGGAAAAACAGATCTTAAATCGATGAGGGACCGGATCTTTAATGCCATACTGGGCAATGAAGCTATTGGCGTTTTTTTGAGGACCGCTAGAACAGGAAATTAAAAAAAATGTCAGTAAAAAAATAGAAATTACTTTTCTCATTTTGCTTAAATCCTTAAAGAAAATAAGCGAAAATACGCATCCTTAAACAAAGTATAGTTATACCGCTAATACATTATGCCTGTAATAAATATTTCCCCAGCCACATGACGAAAAGGCCCGTGAGCAAACTCAAAAGATTAAGATATTTTTTGGGATTGTGCTGATGAACCAGCGGAAGCAAGTCGCTGGTAGCAATGCATAAGAATGTTCCTGCGGATATTCCAATTGCCCACGCTAATATAACCTCATTCAGGTTTTTGAGAATAAAAAATGACATGAGTGCTCCAACAGGAGTAGTTAAAGCAAGGATTACCGCTAATTGAATGATCTTCTTTCTATTGTAGCCCCCCTCAATAAGGATGCCGGTGAGAGACAGAGCGGAGGGAAACTTATGAATCACAACGGCTAAAAATACTATAAAAACAATATCTTTTGCAATGAACCCGGCGCCCATAGACATACCTTCCAGCAAGCTGTGAAAAGAAATACCAATAAAAGCCGAGATTCCTACTATATGGATGTCACAAACATCCTCTTCACATGCATGCACCATAACAAATTTTTCTAATATGTAAATAGTAAAAAAACCAACCATTATGGGTATTCCGACGTTTTTACCGAGCGGTTGAACGGTTTCCGGTAGCATGTGAAAAAAGCTTGCTCCAAACAAAATCCCTGCTCCAAAGCTGATTATCAGCCTGAAGGTCTCTTTTGACCATTTTCTTGTTAACGGAAGCAATGCTCCGATCATCGAAATGGCAAATATGGCTGTCAGGTAAAAGAAAAATAAATTCAGATTATTTTTCATATAACACTTGAAAAATTTTAAAAAGATTATATATTATATTCAAGATGATTGATAGGAGCTGAGATGCCACCTTGCTAAGATCGGTTAGCTTTAATTAATCAAGAGAGGCGCGAGCCTCAAAAAACCCATGAAAAATATGGGGTGGAGTCCATAAATAGGAACTCCAAGGAAAAATGCGGCAATTTAAGATTGCCGCTTTTTTTTTTGGTAAAGATAATAGCTGAACGCTTATGTATTTTTCGCTTTTATTGCATTATTTCCACAACAGCAGGATAGTATTGATTAGCTTTTTCAAGCTTCCTGTTGTATGACCTTAAACCAATCACAGAAATTGCTATCCCTGCAAATCCCCCTATAATAGCGCCCAGGTCTAAAAAATCCCAATATCCAGCTGTTTTGCTTGCAAACGAGCCTGCGACAGCACCCAGGAGAAGTCCGAGCAGTGGGAGAACAAATACAATGATAGATGCTTTTACCAGGTTTTTTGGAGCCAAATTGATTTTTACTCGTTGTCCTACCTTTAGTCCGAAAGGATCCAGTGCTGTAACAAAGCGATCTGTCGAAAGACGTGGCCCTGTATGACATGAGTCTTTTGCGCCGCATGCCCCGCAGTCTTCAGCCGGATTGACACGGATTTCAACGGTACGATTGAAAATCTTTACAACTTCACCTATTTCAGTATGTTCCATAGTATTTTGGCTATTCTATTTTTCCCGGATGGATTGTATCGCTATGATTTTTTGGAGAGTGAATTGTATCAAGAGTTGAAAGACGACCTTCCAGCTTTAACCGCTCAAAAATTTTAATCCACACACATTCAACGGTCTGATTAACTTCGCATTTACCGTCAAGAGAACCACAGCAAGGACCGTTCAACAAACTTTTAGGACACCGGGTTACCGGGCAAATACCCCCGAATTCATCTAACACGCAGTCACCGCATGCAGAGCACTTTTCGTAAAAGTTCATATGCCGTTTTGAATTTCCGATGAACAAGGAATCACAACCAGGGTGGACTTTTTTTTCAGTTGCTTCACGGGCGGCCTGAACTCCAGCGCCGCAGGCCAAAACCAAAATACCATCGGACTGGTTGATCTGCTCCTTATATTTCCTGAATATTCGTGCTGTGTCCAGTTCATGGCATGGAGCATTGGCTATTGCAATGCCGGTTACTTTTTTTCCGGTTTTTTTTAGTTTTTCACTCATTTCCTTTATTTCTTCTTCTCCGCCAGTACGGCATAACGCTGCACAATCGCCGCACCCTAAAATAAAAATAGAACTTTCATCAGCAACATAATTTAAAATATTTTCAAGCGACTTTTGTTTAGTTATTATCATATTTACAGAATACCATGATTTTTATATTTTGTCTCAGCCGTAATTCCTGATATTCTAAAAAAGAGACAATGAGAACCTTAAACCATTTGAAAGAAAAGATATCAGGTTACGGGAAAGAAAACCTGGCGGAGATTCTTTATTCTGTTTCTTCGGAAATAAGGAATATCTTTTCGTGCAAAATGGTTCGTTTTTTTCTGGAAGATCTGACAGAGGGTTTATTGGTTTGCAGGTTTGTTAGCGGTGAGTATTACGCAGAGATCAAAGGGACTTCTCATTTTATATTTCAGGAAGATTCAATAATATCTACCGCTTTTCTGTCAAAAAAGTCGGTTTATTGTTCCTATAAAAAAGGAAACGATTTTAAACCTAAAGAGTTTGAGAAAAAATATGAAGTTGGCGCCTCTTTAGCTATTCCTGTTCCGGATAAGGGCAAAAGTATTGGTGTACTCTGTCTCGATTGGCAGGAATCTGAAAAAAGCCTTTCCAATCAAAACATTGAGATCATCAAGCACTTTCTTTCCGGAATAGCTTCGGCAGTTTATCAGGCTCATCGCTTTCACCAGAGAATTGTTATTTCCAGGCAGATTGATGAAACAAGGAAGCGAGAAGCGGCCCTTATGATGTTAAAATCCGCTGTTAAGCTGGTCGATAAATTATCCCTGGCTTCAGTGCTCCTCCCTCCAAACACTTTTTCAGTTAACGCTCACAAAAAAGTTGCACATCAGGACAGAGTGGAAATTCTTGCGACCTTTGCCAGAAACATTAAAGATAAAGATGTTTATGAAAAGAATGTCCAGGTAAGCGCATTAGAAGATGAAAGCCTCATCAGCCAGATTGTCGAATATAATCCGGAGAAAGGAATCATTAGAAAAGGAAAACATCCGGAGCCACTTTATATACCTGATGTGATGAAAGAAAAATTTGCGCGAAAACCAATTGCCGAAAAATTGGGATTGTGTTCTCTCTATATGGTTCCAAGGTTTGACCCAAACACAGACCAGGTGCTTTGCATTGTGAACTACTTCACAGAAAAAAAATACAGTTTTAGTAATCTTGAAAAAGAACTACTGGAAAATCATGCTGTGATGGTTGAACAATTGATACAGGAAACAAGTAAAGAACATATTGAAATAAATGTTTTGAATGAAATCAGGGAACTCAGATCCACTAAACAAACAGATTTTAAATCTTTCTTGAGACAGATTCTTTTTAAAGCTACTGAGTTAATTGGAGCCGATACTGGCACAATTTCCCTTGTTAAAAAGATAGGTGATCATAAA
The DNA here is from genome assembly GCA_964394335.1 of uncultured Nitrospinota bacterium. Lineage (GTDB taxonomy): Bacteria > Nitrospinota > Nitrospinia > CAJXCL01 > CAJXCL01 > CAJXCL01. The sequence continues at coordinate 19,676 of CAYMVZ010000030.1, forward strand.
TGGCTTATTGTGGATGGAGATGACGGGAAAACTGTTGGGGTAAAATCCAGGGAGTGGGAAAAGCAAAGCATTCCTCAGTTAAAACTGGGCGGAGAGAAACTTTTAAGAAAAGAAAGATCTCTCACAGGTTATTCGGCGTATCTGGAAAAATCCATTCTTTGCAACGACATAGAGGAGGAACTTCAAGGTAATGGATTTTATCAGAAAGTCAGTGAAAGTGTTCAATCCGAACTGGCCGTACCAATACAATATGGTAACGAAACAATAGCGGTTATTAACCTGGATTATTTTGAAAAAAACTATTTTACTCTGGAACATCAGAGGATACTGGAAATTATTGCGGAATTAGTAGGAAAAGATATTTATGACTATCAACACATCGATGAATTGCAGCATGAAATCGACCGTTTAAAAAAGGACATTACCTACCGTGATCCTTCAGTTCATTCTTACAGCCTCGGAAACGTTATTGGCAAAAGCAGGGCAAGCCGTTCAGTTATCAGAGAAATAAATATTATTGCGGAATCCATTTGCAACCGGATGCTTAGATGGGAACAAAAGTCAGAGAGCGAGGATGTATCCGGTCTGCCTTCTATTTTAATCACCGGGGAAACCGGATCCGGAAAAGAGTTTTTCTTCAACAATATTTATTCTCGACTGAATGAGCTTTTCCTGACGGCAAATTCGAAAAAAAATAAATTGACAGTAAAAAAAACCAATATAGCGGCATTTAGCGGTGAATTAACTTATAGTGAATTGTTCGGACATAAGAAAGGAGCCTATACCGGTGCGGATACTGATCGAAAAGGAATACTGGAAGAGGCAAACGGCGGCGTGGTTTTTTTAGATGAGATTGGGGACGCGGACCACCGGGCACAAGTGCAACTACTGCGATTTTTAGATAGCGGGGTCTTTACACGCCTTGGAGATAATCATTCAAGGCATTCAAAGCTTCTCCTTGTAACAGCTACGAACAAAGATTTGGAAAAAGAGATTCGTGCCGGTAGATTTAGAGAAGACTTGTTTCACAGAATCAGGGAATTTACAATAGATATACCTTCTTTAAATGAGCGCCGTGAGGATATTGTTGACTTGGCCACTCATTTTCTCGGAAAGCTATACTCCACTTATAAGAAACATGGTGAAAAAGGGCCTGTTCCATTTCCAGATAAGGAGGCTGCTGATTATTTGACCCAATACAATTACAGGGGGAATGTTCGAGAACTAAAAAATATTCTTCTTAGGTCTCTTTTAACTCGTTCCGGCCCAGCGATTAGAAAAATTGATGTGCTCAGAGCGAGCAAAAAAACGGAAAAAGGGAAAATATCTATAATAGATGCAAACAATCTTAATGAATCTGCTGCTTTAAAAATATTACACCAAGTTACGGAGGAGGAACTCGACTTTTGGGAAGCGGTATACAAACCTTATTCCGAAAATATGATCACAAGACAGATGGTAAAAAGAGTAATGACCTTGGCTGGTGAAAAATTTGGAGGCGCGTTGCCAGACATTGCTGTTCAATTAAAAGTTTGCAATAAAAACTTTAAAGAAAACCAAACCGAAAGGAAAAAATTTATTTCCTTCAAAAATTTTCTTTACAAAACAGTGAAAATTAAAGCCTTACCATAGAAGGAGGAAAAAGTTTTGGGAGAACAGAGAGAATTTGTACGTGTTTCTTGCAGGATTGAGGTGGAATCAAAAACAGGAAACAACTGGTTTATGTTGTACAGCAAAAATATAGGCTTGGATGGAATAATGCTTACATGCGGATCAGATTTAGAAAAACTAAATAAATTAGGTATTGATACCGAGAAAGAAGTATTTTTGTCTTTTTATCTCCCCAATCAAACTCATGTAGTAAAAGTTTCCGGCAGGATTGTATATGTGGAAAGAAAAAAGGACTCGGTTGATGGCAGTGAAGCTTCTTTTATAGGCATTAATTTTATTGACGCATCTGATAAAACCAACGAGCAACTAAAAAAATTTATTTCCAACAAGGAAAAAAAGCCAATTATTTAATTTATTGGCTGAGATAGAAATGGCCTATTACTATAGTTGCTAGCTCAAAAATGACAATAGCAGCTAATAAAAATGTAACCATTTTTTGTACCTCCCTCTTTATATTACTATCTGCTTAATTGCAAATTTGCTTTAGGTTAATTTGAATGGAAAAAATATGGCACAAATTTTATGACGAAAATGTTCCGAAAACCCTTGATTATCCTCAAGTTTCTGTTTCTGAACTTCTGGATAAAACTGCATTAAAATTTCCCAGGCAAACCGCTCTTATTTTTTTTGGAAATAAAATCACCTATATAGAACTGCAAAGCATTGTAAATCGTATTGCATCGGCTTTAACAGACATTGGTACAAAAAAGGGAGACAGGGTTGCCCTTATTTTGCCGAACTGCGTTGAATTTGTCATAGTTTATTTTGCTGCTTTGAAGATTGGAGCGATTGTTGTTCCCACCAACCCGATATATAGTCATCGAGAAATGGAATTTCAGTTAAAGGATTGCGGGGCGGAAACAGCGGTTA
>CAYMVZ010000031.1:0-22040 GCA_964394335.1 uncultured Nitrospinota bacterium
CAAATGGATTTAGGTTTTTAATGCCCCGTGCGGAAGCACGGGGTTCTTTACTTAACTTGCTATTAATTTTATTAAATGTTCTATTCACTCAAGAGACCCTACAATAAACGAGATCATAATTAGTCCTTATAACATTTCACTATCAACTCTGAATACCTACCTCTAGCACTGGCATTACCTGAAATAACGCTCAATCTATCGAGGCGAATCATTTTACCTACACCTTTATACAATTTCCGAACTGATTCATGGTCTGCGTTTGTAAGTAAAACTTTCACGCCTATAGACACTGCATTGTCAATGCAGTCCCTTAGTCGTATTTGATCATCCCAACTAAAAAGTCGGTCATTGTATTTCACAAACCCATTGAGATTATGTTTAACCGTATACGGTGGATCCACAAAGAGAAAATCATTTTTCCGTGCAGAATCGACGATTTTCTGGTAGTCGGTGACATGCAAATCGGCATTATTCAAAACACGTGACACTACCTCAAAATCATCATTGTCTAACACCACATTCGTCTTGGACCCAATTGGTACATTAAATGAACCTTTCAGATTGACGCGGTAAAGACCATTCCAGCAGGTACGATTAAGGTAAATGAATCGTACAGCTTTCTTGACAGGACTTCGGAAAGCCTTAGCCCTTATTTCATAATAAAATTCTTCACAATGTAGACGATGATATGACTTAAGCAATTTATAGACAGACCGCCAATCTTCTTTAATAGCCGTATAAGTATTAATTAGATCTTCATTAGCGTCCCCAAGTATCGCAGTTTTCGGACGCATATAAAAATACACCGCACCACTACCCATAAAAGGTTCTAGATATGATTTATATTTTACAGGGAAAAGATTAGAATGATTTGAAACAAGCCACCGTTTTCCACCAGCCCACTTTAAAAAAGACACAGCAATTAACTCCTGTTCTAGGTTAGAGTTCTTTTCTAAAACATAACATCCTCATTTATGATTTAAAAAACTTTCTTGTGCGTTAAGCTTATCACCTTCACTCGCATATTTTTCTGTAGCTAAGCTTAGGTATTTGGATATTCGTTATAATTTACGTTAAATCGCAGTGTCCGTCCATAATTTACTTATTATTTTACTGGTAAAATATAAGTAAAATAAAGGTTATTTTGCAATGTAGAAGAATTCAGGACGTAAACTTTTCACAAGATTTTTGCCATCGTCTGTAAAAGGTGAATACCAACCAATAGATTGTATCTTAATTTTGAAAAAAGAAGCTATAACCTTTACGAGTTGTTTTCCCATCCCTCTTTTTCGGTGTTTACGATGTACCCAAACTAAGCCAATAGACCAAATAGGTTTTCTTTTTTGAAGTTCATTGCCAGCTACCTTTTTGTAGTCCTCCCAAGTGTATTTTTGTGTATAACATCTTTTTTCTACAATCAAAAACCCAACTATTCTATTCTTTTTGTACAATAAGAAAATATGGACGTTTCGCTCATCTAAGGGTTCATTCCAATCATAAGGCGCAAAATCAAAGGGTGTGTCTTCATGAGCTGCTCGCCCAGCTTTATCCGCACGTTTCTTTTGAGTAGACGGTGAATAATAGTTAACGACTGTTATTCGGTAGTCACTATTCTCCCAAGCTATTTTATCGCTTTTGATCCTACGCGCATAAATCCCGTTCACAATTTTATCGTGATATATTTTATGTTCCTTCACGTTTTCAGGATAGTCTGGCTCATAGTGCATTTTGCACTCGGGGCATCTCATTGTTAACTCCTGAAATAATAATTTTTGAGCACTAACATTAATATTAAGTATACAGTTTACCTAACAGGCAAATAGGGCAGTTTGGAATTCTGTGTTAGGTTGCGTGCAACTTAATTCTGTAGTTTTTTCTTTACCGTTAGCAGTCCGGTTATTTGTACCAATGTGCCATTTTCTTAAATAAGCACCTGTATTATAACACGTTTTGCTTGCAAAAATTAAATCCAGTCAATCCTGTTATCCCGTCTAATAATTTGTAGACCCTTCGGCAGGCTCAGGGTGACATGGGAGCAGGACTTTCAGGGGAGGATGGCGAAAACGCGGGCGGGAAATCCGGAACCATCTTTAGGTTTTGGGAATGTGACCAGAACCAAAGCGCCTGAATCCGGGACTTTATCGAGACCGGTCAGCAACTCTATCTGGTAGTGATTGGTCTGCAGGATATAGGTTTCAAGGGAATAATCTCCTTTACTGGTTGCAATACCCGGGTCTGTATCTGTCGGCTCATGGCCTGAGGCAGTGATTTTTCTTTCTTCATATAAAAATTTCAGAACTTCAAGACTCCAGCCGGGATAATGAGCAACGCCTTTTTCATCTTCATTTCGCATGGCTTTCATGTCAGGCCACCGCTTGGACCAGTCCGTTCTCATTGCAACAAAGGCTCCTTCCGGTATTTTTCCATGCTTTAATTCCCATTTTTTTACGTCGTCAAGAGTTATCGTGTAATCAGGGTTTTTCGCGGCCTGTTCATGGACGTTTATAACCACCAACGGCAGAATCATCTCTTCCAGGTCGATCTGATCAACCGTCTTGAGTCCTTTTATAAAGTGAGCAGGTGGGTCTACATGAGTTCCCCATTGCCCTACATGAGAAAATTTTTCAGCAAAAAAACCGCTCCCTAACGTACCTTTACCCTTATCATACCAGTACAGGGTTTCACGTTCTCCATCAGGAAATCCGGGCCAGTGCGGAATGCCGGGTTCAAATGCGTGAGTGAGATCAACATACTGTTTTGTTTTAAGAAGTTCATGCACGTCTGAAAGAGTTAGTTGCTTAGAAGCAAGAGTACAGGAGAGTGATAGAAAGGCTCCGAGAAAAAATGTAAAGAGAATTCTTCTATTTAGTTTTGTTTTCATTACCTGACCCCTTTTCATCGTTTGAAAAAAAACTCCTCATTATGTTACTATCTTAATCATGGCAAAAAAAAAGCCAGCAAACCGGAAAAACCCATCGAGTTCTTGAAATGTTAGAAGCAAAAAATAATTTTTATACCCCTTATTCCGAGCCTATCATAATCAACGGTGAAAAGGAATGAGGCAATGAAACTAAACCCGGGCGCTATTATTGGAGCTATAATAGCTAGTTTTTTAGGAGCCACTCTTGGTGCAATCGCTGATAGTTTTATTTTGTTTTTTGTTTGTTTTGTGTTGGGTGCGCATTATGGAGGGAAAATAGGCAAAATTGCATGGGAAAAAATCTTTCATGAAAAGATGGATATTTAGAAAAATTACCTGGATAGCTGTATCCAGAGAGAATTGGGAGAAAAACCCTCACCTTTAGGCGAAGACTTTAGTTAAACAGCACATCCTCGCAAGGCAAAAAGTGGCAAAGGCAGAAGGCACAAAGTAAAGGACAATCATTTATTACTATGTGCCTTTGTTTCTTTGTATCTCTGTGCCTCAAGCTATCGGTTTTAGTCGATAGTAGTTGACTTGATTTTCCAGACGGATAATACCAGACTGAAGAGGGTAGGGACGACAAAGAGTGTGAATAAGGAGGATACGGCTAATCCACCGATAACCACACTCCCCACACCCCTGTAAAGCTCACTGCCTGCTCCCGGGAACAAAACAAGAGGCGCCATGCCACCAATACTGGTGAGCATGCTCATGAAGATTGGGCGTACACGGGTCTTTACACTCTCTACAATAGCATCCTCGGAGGACATTTCATGATGACGTATGAAGTTCAGTGCCTGGTGTACGATTAAAATAGCTCCATTAACCACCGTCCCTATTAATAAAATAAATCCGAGCATGGTAATAATATCAAGATGCATGCCTGTATATTTATGGACAAAATGAAAGCCGGCAAAACCACCCACCGCGGCCAACGGCACACTGAACATTATGACAATGGGGTAAAGGAATGATTCAAAAAGAGAAGACATGAGCAGGTATGTAATCAGCAACGCAAGAATAAAATTCCATTTAAGAGCTTCCCTGGTAGACTTTAGCTTGTCCGCTGTTCCCGCGAGAACAATGTCCACATTAGAAGGGAGCACATTTTTATTTCTCATCGGTTTGATAATATCATTCTCAAGTTTCGTCATAGCGGTTTCTAATTCCATATCTTTGGGCGGCGAAACTACCAGTTTTACCGCTTTTCTTTCTTCGATTCTGTTGATCTGTGTGGGGGACTCGATTCGTCTTCTGTCAACAAACGAAGATAGCGGAACCAGCTTACCGGAAGGGGTGGCCACAGGTATGGAGTCCAGGTCTTCAAGGTATTTCACAGACTCTGCGGAGGAAATTAATTTTAAGTCTATCTTATCTCCTTTGTCCCAGTAATCCCCTACAACAACCCCATCCACTGCGGTTTGCACTATGAAACCCACATCTTCCACGCTGAGCCCGAACTCGGCGCTTTTATCTTCTTTTGGAAGAAACTGAATTTCCTGTCCTCCCAGGTTAAAGTTTGGCGGGTCAGGCCTTGGGAAACCGAATATTTTTGTAATCTCCATGATCAACATTCCTGCTGTCTTTTTGATGCTTTCCATATCCATCCCCGTGATTTCCACATCCACGGAACTGCCGGATGCAAGACCCCGCTCAAAAAGAGATCTCTGGAAGGAAAAAGAAAAAACACCCGGAATATCGGATGTTGATTCTCTAACCAGACCTGCAAGGGGTTTGACCACGTTAATGTCTTTACTGATCAGACCCATAAAAACGTTCTGCCCTCTGGCCACATAAAAGAAGTGTTTAATAGGTGGAATATCTCCAAGTTTCTTTGCTTCCGAAGAGTTTAGTTTTGCCTTCCAATATGGCAGCAGTTTTTTTTCGATATTTTTTCCCATTTTTATAAACTCTTCTTTGCTGTAACCGGGGGGCGGAATAAGAATTCCGATAACCATGTTCTGGTTGCCTTCAGGGAGATATCCCATCGGCGGTATGAGTTTAATACTAAGAAAAACCGATATGGCTGTGAGCCCTCCTACTGTCACTATCCGGAGGAATACACTTCTATTAATTTTTCTTATGATATTGGCTATGCTCTCCGCGAAATACGCGGCAAGGGAAACAATGCCGAACAGGTTTTTAAAAATGTTTGTTTTGTTATTGCTGTTTGTTTTATGCAGGCGAGCCGCAGCCATGGGAATAAAGAAAACAGAAACAATAAGGGATAACCCTACCGCGCTGCTGATAGCTACGGCAATATCCCTGAATAACTGCCCCGCCTCTTCCCGGACAAATAATACGGGTATGAATACTGCCATGGTCGTCAGCGTGCTTGCCAGTACCGCGCCCCATACTTCCATGCCGCCTTTGAGAGCCGCGTCAAAAGGTTTTTCTCCTTTTTGCAGGTGCCGGTAGATATTTTCCAGCACCACGATGGAGTTGTCTACTACCATGCCTACGGCAAAGGCGATGCCCGCGAGACTCACTACATTTAAATTTCTTCCAAAGCCAACGAGGAAAAGAAAGGTCCCGATAACACTGATAGGAATTGCAATGGCTACTATAAGGGTACTTTCAATATTTCTCAGAAAAAGGAGCAGAATACACAATGCCAGAAAACCGCCAACATAAAGGTTTTGTATAACCAGGTTGATTGCCTGATCGATATAAAGGGTTTCATCATAAACCTGTACGATTTCCAGATTTATGGGATTTAAAATTTCTTCATTGACTTTTTTTAAAGCCTCTTTTAATCCGGCCATTACTTCCATGACGTTGGAGCCGGTCTGGCGGATGGCGTTCATGGCAATGGTGGAATTGCCCTGCGACCGTACTACAAGCTGCGGTTCTTTATATCCGTAATCAGCTACCCCAATGTCTTTCAGGTAAACAACATTGTCTCCTTCCCTGCGGATAACCGAATCCATAATACTCCGGAGCGAAGGATATTGTCCTACAGTACGAACGATATAAGATCTTTTGCCCTGCTCAATATCCCCGCCGGAGATATTGATGTTGTGACGACGGAGCACGTCCCGGACATTCATCATGGTAAGTCCTTTTTGGGCCAGTCTGTAAGGGTCGATTTTTACATGAACTTCTCTTTCCACACCTCCGAATAAATTAATAGAACTGACCCCACTTACCCTCTCCATTCGAGGCTTCACAACGTTATCCATTAAATCATAGAGCGTTGCAATGTCTTCCCTTGGAGGATGGCTTTTTAATATGAACCAGGAAATAGCGTTAGACGGCCTACTTGCTCCTGTTTCAATAACCGGCTGGTCAACGTTTTCCGGGTATCTTTTAACCTGCCTGAGTTTGTCCGAAGTATCAAGAAGGGCCCTGGACATATTGGTTCCGAGGATAAATTCCAGGATGATAGTACCTGTCCCTTCCGAGCTGGTGCTGGTCATTTTTTTGAGACCCTGTAGAGATTTTAATTTTTCCTCCTGTACTTCAATTATCTCCCGTTCTATCTCCTGCGGACTGGCACCTTCCCATTTTGTGGTTATACTTACTTCCGGTTTATCAACGTTGGGAGTTAATTGTATAGGGAGAGCAAAGATAGAGATCATTCCGAAAAGGCAAACAATAATAACGCCTACGAGTACTGTGACAGGATTTCGAATTGCAAAGTTAATTAAAGCCATAGCAGTAAGTTATCAGGGATCAGGGGTTGGGGTTCTGATAAGGAATAAGCTCTTACCTCTGGCCCCCGACCCCTGAAGTTATTAATTAAGAATCTTCAATGGCATTCCCGGGCGGAGTCTTTCCCCGCCTCTGGTAACAACAAGGTCTCCGGGAGATAGATTGCCATTCACTTCTATTAAACTTTTTCTTTGAATTCCTGTTTTAACAGGGACCATTTTTGCTTTGTTATCTTTATCCACCACGTATACTACATTTTGCTCCTTTGAAACTGTAATAGCGTCCTGTGGAACAAAGAGAGCTTTCCTTTCAGTTCCATAAGGGAGCATTCCCTTAACCATCATTCCTATTTTTAAGAATATTTCCGGGTTACGTAGAACCAGAATTACAGGGAAAGTTCTTGAGCCTTTTTGGGCTTCCGGTATGATCTTATACACCTTTGCAGTGAACGTCCTGTCAGTAAAAGCATTGACCTGGACATCCACTTCGGTTCCGATATTGATCTGGCCAACAACCGATTCAGGTACAGGAAGAGTAATACGTATAGGATCTATTTGAGATATTCTAAAAACCTGCTGTCCAGCATCAACCCACTCTCCTATTTCAACAAGTTTATCGACAATAACTCCGGTGAAGGGGGAGAAAATTGTGGTTTTTTTTAGCTGGTCTTCTAATAAAAAAACCTTTGCTTTTTTTACATTTACCGATGCTTCTGCTTTTTCTATTTCTTCTTTTCTCGTTCCTTCAAGGGATAAATCGTAAGCAAATTTTTTCTGATGATATGCTCTTTCCGCTGCGTCTGCTTCCAGCCCTGAATTGGTAAGGAGTCTTTCGTCAATTACCTTGTCCTTGAAGAGCCGCTTGTTCCTTTCATACTCATTTTTTGCTTTTGTCCAGAGGGCCGCTGCTTCATTCATTGCGGCTTTTGCTTCTTCTATTTCCAGAGGACGGCTCCCAGCTTTTAATTCTTCCAGATTTTTTTTGGATTCCTCTTCTTCTGCTTTTGCTTCCAGAATGTTAATTTTTAGCTGGGAATTTGAAAGCTGGAGCAGGGGACGGACTTTTTTGACCATGTCACCTTCATCAATAAATATTTTCTCAACAATTCCCTCCACTTCAGAACCGATTCTGGATACCCTTGGAGATTCAACGCTGCCGACAATAGAGATCGTTTCTTGAACGGTTTCGTTTTTTACTTTTTCTACTTTAACTCCTGTTGCAGGGGGAGGACCATTTTTTTTGTCTGCACCTCCCTTTTCAGAACGCGATTCAGTGGAAAAAAACAGAAATATGGAAAAAACTAATAAAGCGGCAAAATATCGAAATAAAATTTTATTCATTTTTTTTTGTGTGAATCCAAGCTTAATGCTCCCGCACCGTGCACAGAAACCTGTAGCAACGCCCCCATAATAGCCAGGTTTTTTAAGAATAGAATCATCTGCATCTTATCGGCAAAATTGTGGTGAAATATTAATGTTACTGGAATCAGAAACAGAAAAAGCGCTCGGGCTCCCCATTCAGCTTTATAGCCCAGAAGTATAGACAAACCGCCTCCTATCTCAATGATGATTGTACAGACCAGAAAGAAACTCGTAAAAGGCATTCCCATTGCCGCCATATATTTCATGGTTCCATATGGGTCCATGATCTTTCCAAGCCCCGCCATTAGAAAAATAATACAAATTAAAATTCTTGAGAGTAAAATTAAATACTGGTTCATAAAAACCTTCTTTTATGAGAGATAAAAAAATAAATGATGAACGTCGATTCCCAATCAAGGTTCTATTTTTTTAGTCCCTCTACCACTAAACGAATGACATTTCTGGCCATTCGTTGAAGTTCTTTATGGGAATATAAGACCATAAAATGTGGGGCCCTAAATTTTGTTGTAGCGTTTAAAACAGCCTCGGCAACGACTTCAGTATCATCAAACTTAAACTCTTTGCTTTCCTTGCCTTTCTCAAGAATTAAGCTGATCAGCGACTGAATGTTTTTTAAATGTTGATCCAGCAGTTTTCTTTGCCTCCGGGTGATAAACTCTATGAGTTCATAAATTTTTTTCTGGTGGGAAAACTCCTCAAAAGAGTACAGGAGGTTTTTAAGAACAAAAGAAAGCAAAAGATCTGTAACATCGGACTTGTGGTTTTCCACTAATTTTCTCAAAGTTTCTTCTCGTAATTGCATGCATTGAACAGCGATTTGAGTAATAATTTCTTCTTTATTGTGAAAGTACCGATATAGGTTTCCTGCAGTCATATTACAGTCGTCTGCGATCTCTGCCATGGTGGTTTTGTTATAACCATAGTGATTAAATCGCTCACTTGCCGATTTAAGAATTTGTTTTTTTATGTCTTTATTTTTTCCCATCTAATAAAGAATGCCATGATTGGTTTAACGTGTCAAGATTAAACAGTAAATTTTTTATTTAATATTCATTATTGAGCAATATCGAAGTAATTGGGAAGCTAAACATTTTTTAAGCCTCACGATTTCCTCAAGATACCCACGCTGTCATTCCCGAATGCATTTATCGGGAATCTATGTGAACCAACTTCCGGATGTGGAGCGGGGTCAAATCTTTATAATTGACAAAACGGGATTAAATCTCTGCATGACTGCATGTATTTAAATCAGTAGATAGCTATCAGCGGTTAGAGTTAGGATTAATACGCAATGACATGGCAGAGCTAAGCTCAGGTTTGTCATTGCACTATAAAGGCGTATAGGGTTATCCATCTGAGGAAGGTTGTTCTCGAATAACATTCGCTACGGGGCAGGCAAGGACAAGCATATCCCTTGACATTACGAAGATGGAGGTCTTAAAATCAGCTTTAATTTTCGATTTTACTATTGGTAGAGGAACGTATTTTTTTTAAGGAAGGGAAGTTATGAGAAAAAAAAATAATGAAAGATATGGTCATTTTTTTTCTATATTATTTTTAGTTGTTGTGGTTACTTTTTTAACAAATTCTGGGACAGAGTCAGAGGCCGGTGAAGTTTTTATTAAAATGGATAAAGGCAAGTTCATACCAAGGACAATTACAATTTCGTCGGGAGATAAGGTCACATGGGTTGAAGTAGACGACAATACTCACCACACACGGTCTGGAAAAACTAAAAATTCAAATGACTCGGGCAAAGAATGGCATTCTCCGGTAATGCTCCCCGGAGAGACATTTTCTCATATTTTCACAAAAGCAGGAGAATACGATTATACATGCCCAATGCACTTCATGGCGAATTATGGCGAAAAAGAAGGAATGGTTGGTACAATTATAGTCAAAGACGGTCACAAAGTTAATTATGCTGATTTCAGTAAACCCCGAGTCAGTGCTGATTCTAAAGCAGACATCTTTTTCCAGGTCAAAGTATTAAAAGTTGATTACAAAAAGAGAAATTTACAGGTACAACATGCTCATGGGAGAAAGTTTGTATTTAATATACCAAAAACGAAAGGTTGGGATGCTACGCTTAGACGGGTTTTTCCTGGACGTGAAATTCAAATCCGGGCTGGACGATCTGAAAAACAATATATTCCAAAACAAATAGTAATTGCCACTTTACCATTTTTACGAAGTTACGTAAATTAGCCGATATTGGGGATAGGGGGCACGTTTCATCAAATGCACATTCTGTTCTAACAAATCACCATTACCCAGTGGAATTGGGGGCACCCGCAAACTTAACAGAAACTTTTATTAACAGGAGAATAGATTATGAATGAAACAAATATTATTGATAGCGTGAATTATGGGCCTTTGGCGTCTTTAGTAGGGACCTGGAAGGGAGATAAGGGCAAAGACCTGGCGCCGGAACCGGATGGTGAAGAAGAGACTCCTTATTATGAAACCCTTATATTTGAAGCTATCGGCGATGTAACGAACGCCGAATCCCAGACCTTATCCGTCCTTCGCTATCATCAGGTAGTAAGCAAAAAGTCGGATAACCAGATTTTTCATGATGAAACAGGCTATTGGATGTGGGATCCAAAGACGGATACCATTATGCATTCTCTGGTAATACCCCGTGGCGTCTGCGTACTGGCAGGCGGGAAAGCAAATTCTGTCGGAGGAAGGGCTACGGCCCTTGACGTTAAGGCTGTTTCAGGTGATAAGGATTGGGGAATTATACAATCTCCCTTTATGCAGGAAAAAGCTAAAACAGTTGAATTTAGGCATAACATCTCCATAAAAGGAGATGAGCTGACCTATTCCGAAACCACGGTGTTGGAGATATACGGCAAGAGTTTTGACCACACAGACAGCAACATATTAAAACGCGGTTGATATTTGCGGAATTTCCAAAGGAAAGGAACCATTAAGTTGAGAAGTTTTTCTATATAAGGGGACAAGTCTACAAATGACAACTTAGCAAACAAAAAAATTATTTTGACATTCTATTTATATTTGATGTTATTACTTAATATTTTTTCTTGAAGTCTTTTTTCTACTCATTAAGAAAGTTATTTGTCAATTGTAGACTCGACCCCTTTTCATTTTGAAATTTTCCTTCTACCTTTTCCCATTAACCTTAAACATGCTATCATTAAGCATCAATCTTCATAGAATCAGAAAACAGGAGCATGGTAAAAGAGTACTATTTTTTCATCTGGAATGAAGATGCATTTTTTTTGTTTAAATTTTGTCAGGGAAAAAAATGAGAAGTCCAATATCATTCGTTATAGTTTTGGTGTGCCTGTTTATAGATGTTGCCTCTATTTCTGCTGAAGTTAAGAAGGAATACTATCCAAGTGGAAAATTAAAATCGGAAGCGAATTATACAAATGACAAACTGGAAGGCGTTGATAAGCGATATTTTGAAAGTAGAAATATTGCAGGGGAAATTAATTATATAAATGGCAAAAAAGAAGGTGTTTCTAAAATGTATTATGAAGGAAGAAAGCTTCTGTCAGAAATGAATTTTATTAATGGAAAACTAGAAGGAAAAACTAAAGGCTATTTTAAGAACGGTAATCTTGAATATATTGATACTTACAAGAATGGAATTAAAATAAGAAGGAAGTCTTATGATGAAAATGGAAAGCTGAAGTTTGACCAGAACTATCAAGGCCTGGATGAGTAACAGACTTTTTTTAAGAGTTGGGGCAAATCTTGATTAGTGATGATAGGAAAGGTAAAGTTTTAATTAAGAAAGGGCCTTTCAGGATAGGAGAGTTCTTTTACATAAAAATGCCTATGTCATAATCATGATTAGCCATATACTACTCCTCTCCTTGAGCATTCACTGTCCAGTCATAATCAAGAAACTTAAGTGTATAACTTTTTTTCTTAAGATATTCCTTGTCCTCTCTATTTTCTATAAATGGAAAAATAAATGGGATAATGTCATTCATCCCCTGTGAGAAGTTCTTTGAGTCGAATTTAAAGAGTTTTGACACAAACACTTTATTTCGATTTCTATCGATATAAAGACCTTTTGTTGAATTCTCAAAAAATTCTTTTGCCTGTTTTTCAAGTTGTGCCTTCAATGATTTTCCTCTGTATACTTCTTTAGATAAATCAGGACAACTTACAGAGGCGCACACAATTCCAAAATGCGCCTGTTTTTCTTTATATTTCCCAAGTAAAATATCATGCTCTATTTCTCCAAGACTGTATAACCTTCTATTAATGATTATGATCTTTTTGTCCCAGGGATTTTTAAAGAAGTTGATTTTCATGCTCCTGATACTGTCCACAGGGTAGTGATCCAAAATCATTTTTATCGCTCCGATATTGTACGCGTTAATCCAGAAGGCTATTTTGTCTTCCTTTGTATTTAGTGTGCACGGATTAAATCCGGATAACTGTTTTAGATAATTAGAATAATCAGAATCATCTTTTTGAGATTCTTCGAATAAGTTTTTATAATCTAAAACATATCGCCTAATTCCTTTTATCTTTTTTTCCTCATGGACATATTTTTCAAGTATTCCCGCGTAAAGATGATAATCGTATTCTAAAGCAGATAATTGACCAGGTAAAAATATAGATAGTGATAGAGTGCTTATTATGAGCTTAAACATTTTCAACAGCAGCCCTCCACTTTAGAAGTATCACTTTTATCTTTTGTTTCTGTCACGCCACAATCTTTAAACAGGCCAAAGGATTTTCCTCCCAATTTCCGGAGGAGACAATAATGTTAAGCTTTACTTTTGAGTGTCTTAAGCGTTTTAAGAACTTCCATCGGGTCTAAACGTTTAGTGTAGTCAGCGTCAACAAAAGCGAGAACGATAGTTCCATCATAATTTACTACATAAGTAGCAGGGAAGGGCAACTCATAGCTGTCATCGCCATTGTCCTCCGTTATATTTATTCCGAATTGCTTATAGATTGGCCGAAGGTTGTCGTCAAGAGTAAATAACAGCCCAAACTTTCGCGTTACTTTATTTCCAACATCACTAAGAACTTTAAAGGTTAAGGAATTTTTTTCTATTGTGGAAAGTGATTTATCAGGCATGTTAGGTGAAATAGCAACCAATTGTGCTCCCAGCCCCTTAATTTCAGGCAATATCTCTTGATATGCTTTAAGTTCCAAATTGCAGTAAGGACACCATCCGCCGCGATAAAAGTTTAAAATTAGAGGACCTTTTTCCAGCAACTGAATAGAAGATACGGGTTTTCCGTTTACACCAGGGAGAGAAAAAGAAGGCGCTTTATCGCCTACTTTCAAGGAATTATTTTTAATACCAGACTGCGCCAGCTTCTCAGTTGCTTGAAGTATAATTTTTAAAACTTCATCCGGCACATCCTTTAAGAATTCTTTCTGGAACTCTGTAATTTGGTCTTGTAAATTCAAGTTTATTTCCTCCTTTTTTGATAAATTTAAAGCCCCTCAACATACGCCTAAGGGGAGATTACCATGACTCTTTGAAAGCATTGTTTTGCCACAGAGTGGCAGGGACACAACCAAATGAGCTGCCGCCCAGATGTCCAACAAAAACTTTGTCAAAAAAACAAAGTGTTTACATGTTAGTTATGCAGCGCAAAGGTAGAGATGGGTTGTTTCTTTCTTTTAACACCTTAACTTCCTTACCGCATAATTTAGAGTAAAAAATCTTTCTTTCCTCTGATATTTTTTTTCACCTCCTTTGCCCGGATGAGCCGCAATGCACCCGGCAAAAATTTCCGAAAGAGTTCAACATTATTTTGAACTTTTGCGTGAAGAATAACCCCTCCCACGTATGCTGTAAGGGATTGCGCAAGAGTGGATACATCTTCCGATTCAATTAATCCTTCCTTAAGGGCATCACGCAAAGCATTTTCAAAATAAGTACTTTGATCTGAAAAAATATCCTTAATTTTGCTGCGAATGTTATTATCCCGGATACCAGCCTCACTCCCAAGATTTCCAAATGGACAGCCTAAAACATGGCCGGTCTGCTTCAGGGCTTTTTTTTGTAATTTATATAGATTCTTAAAAAAAAGTGGAAATCGTTCTAATGGTGGGATGTGGTGAAGAAAAGCGGGGTCGTAAACCTCCTGTCTTACACTTTCCCAGGCTGTATCAAGAGCTTCTAATGCCAGAGCACATTTGGATGGAAAGAAATAGTAAAAACTGCCTTTGTTGACATTCGCCTGTTTGCACAACTTGTCTACACTAACAGTGTTGTAACTATGCTCCCAGATCAACTGTATTGCAACCTGGATTAATTGCTTTTTTGCTTCGCTTTTACGTCCCATATCCCTCCAGCGTTTAAACTATTGCAATAAAAAGCTTGTTTTTTGAGCAAATTTTTTTGTTTGCAAATTGGAGCGAAAGCTCATTTGATTTCGGCAAAGCCCCGCTCAGCGTGGCAAAGCTGAGCTCTGCCTTCCATGGCCTCAACCATTCGGGCGGCTTGCAAAAACATCCGTCCAATTGGGCTCTCCATGCCTAATTGTGGTTGCGGAGCTTCTCCGCTTCATGAATGATCTATTGTTTATCTTAATAGTTGACCGGTTAGTTAATTATAAATTATTAACCAATTCTTGTCAATTTTTTTAACTATTTATTTGAAAAGTTAAAGAAGGGCAGTTTCCTGTTTAAGATTGAAGTTTTAGATTCAAATATGGAAATATTTGAGTTGTATCCAAAATGCTATTGTATAATTTCAGCCTTAGTTTTCTTGCTCATTTTAAATATTATGATGGTCAGAATGATAAGAATAATCAGTGTGCTTTTTGTGACGCTGCCAGCAATTAATATCATGTTAATTGATTGCTGATCTTGTCCCTAACCCCTGACAGCTGACAGTCTTTTTCATATGCTGTCAAGTGGGTATCCGAAGTTTTTTTCTTATTATCCGCATTTCAAAAGGAGGAATGCAGGTGTCCTGGAAAGCCAATTATTGACGTTCACCCGGTTCACCCACTTTGGGAAAGATCGATGCAGAGTTTGACAGCGCGCCTCTAAAAATATCGATTCTTCGTCAAGCAAGTTACTATGATGCAGATAAAGAATGGGTGCTGACCCCTGGTCAAGAATTTTTCTAAATGAGTCCAAACTGGAAACATTGTGAAAAATAACTTTTTTAGGGGAATAAAATTCAAAATTGTCATCATAGCCACGGAAACGGTAGGGATTTCCTTTAATGCTGTAAATTTCTATTAACTCTGGATTATGGTAATAGAGATATTTTTGAATCATAACTTCAGTACGAGTGGGAATAAAGGTTGTTATAACTAAAAGAATCATATTCAAACCTACAGTAACATTGATAAATAAGCGTCCCCCTTTTTTTTTGAGAAAACCATCCACAATCCCTTTTTCCATCCATGTTTCAGGAATACTCAAAAAAGCAAAAGCAACTGCCGCGTAGGTCATCGGATAAAGAAAACGATCTTCTTTATGCCCAACCATGCAATGGACAATGAAAAAAAAGATAGTACTCCATGTCAAAATATGTTTAGGGTATCGTACCCAGGCAATGAGAGTGGTGAGAACCAGAATTATGCTTAAAGGGGGAAAAGCATCTAATGAAATACTATAAAAGTAATGCCACCAAGGACTTACTCCATAATCAGCCGACCTTCCTTCAAACAGATTGTAACTGAAATAATTCCATGGCGGGAATGTCAATTTGCCATAACCCCAGCCATCAATCAGAAATTCAAAAAATATGGGAATTAAAACAGAAATCCCAAAAACTGAGAAAGGAAGCAAAGAAACTCGTTTTATGAATAAAAGCCATAGCCCCATTCCTGCCACCATGAATCCAACCTGGTACCTGAATTCAAATGCCAACCCGCACAATATTCCAGAAACAATGAGAACTTGGATTGGAATTTCCGACAAATTTTTACCGGGCTCTTTTTTTTGGAAAGTACACGCTAAAACTATTGATGCCAATGCCAGATAAAAGAACGAAGTGGAAAGATTTTCAGATGAAGTTCGCGCGTGAAGATAAGGAATCCACCAGAGATATGTCAGAAGAAACAGAGCCCATGATCGTAAACGAGAGTTGGGAAACCAGGTGTAGAAGCAAAGTCCAAAAAGGATGAGGCTCAACCATCCGATCAAAGAAGAAATCAGACGAATGAAAAATGCCCAAATAAAAGGGTTCTCTGTTCCTGAAAATATTAAGCTTTTGACGATAGCATAATATAAAGCGGGCTGAAGCCATGACCTCAATTCTTCAGCATATTCATGAGCCAACAGCCCACTATCATTAAAGCCCTTTAATTTGAAATTGAGGAATTCGAGAATTTGAAAATGCTCATCAGGACGTCCAAATCCATACGAAAAATATGCTGTGAGAAGATGAAAAATCAGGCTAATAAGAATGAAACTTTGGAATTGTTTTTTCCATTCAGGATCGTGTGTGATTCCTCCACTCTCCAAAATATTTTGAATAAGCTTCATGGAATTTTAATCGGGATCATCCCGTACAGCCAGGTTACCAAATATTTCCACACTCATAAAACAACAAAAGTATTCGTTCCAATCAAAGAAAGAATGCATTTAAACATACTCCAGTTACTTTTTAAAGAAGAATTCTCTATCACCACCCATGCGTTCTATAGTCTTTCAATAATCTTTTTACATTCGTCAGCGCCGTTTGAGGAATAGTTTTTATTATACTTTTTATCTTCAATTTGAGATAAAGCCTCCTGCCAATTTCCTTTCTCAAAGTCTTCTCTCCCAACTAACAGCGTTCCTCCGGAAATTTCAAATTCTTTTTTAAAAGCAAAATATTCCGCAAAAGTTTCACGTGGCGGATATATTATTTGCACGTTGTTCACAAGTGCCTCAGATATCATGCCATAACCTGGTTTAATCATGGCGATGTCTGAAGAGGACATAACATCATGGTGAGGATAGCTGCCGTTTTCGAGATAGATGTAATTATCCGGTGGTGAGTCAATGGGATAAAAGGAAATAAAAGTATGGCCGGGAATCTTCCCGATTAACCC
Organism: uncultured Nitrospinota bacterium; assembly: GCA_964394335.1. GTDB lineage: Bacteria > Nitrospinota > Nitrospinia > CAJXCL01 > CAJXCL01 > CAJXCL01. Next base: position 16,972 of record CAYMVZ010000031.1, read on the forward strand.
GGAACGAACATTTCCGGCGCCAAGGTTACCGGCATAGAAGAAAACCAGCTTGTTTTTTTCAGGGATGTTGAATTTTTGATTTAGTTTATCTCTTATGTTCTTCCCTATTCTTGCTATAATATTTATTTTTTTTCGGTTATTAAGCTCAGGCATGTCCATGGCCATAGGTGTAATTAATGATTGGTCTGCCATACCGTATTGTTCGGTTAGTTCCTGAATTACAGGATGAGAATCATTTTTCAAGTAAAAATGATATATTCCTTTCCAGCTAAAATTCCCTATAAAAACAGAGGGAAGGGATGCCTTTTTTGTCACGACAAATGGGAAACTGGCTATGTCAGAGACTATAACGTTAATGTTATGGTCACTGATAAAAGAAATCTCTTTGTTGATACGGGATTTATTAATCTCTGATTGTTTCAAATATGTCTTTATCGTTCCATCTATATCCACATCTATGTTAGTCAGCTGCAAACATCCTGTATCATACTGTTGTGGGAAGAGAAGCGGCTCACAGCCAATAACTTGTTGCAGCAACCATTTGGGAGACATACTTTTAATGTAAACAGTATGGTCCCTTGACAGTTCCCGGATAACCTGGCCTGCCCGCGCCGCATGACCAAATCCGTGAGAAGAGATGTAAAAAAGTATTTTCATGAAAAAACAACCCTGGATACCCCGAGCGGAAGCACGAGATTCTTTACTTATTCCAAAATAGATTAATTAACTTTAGAGTTTGTTGTGATTTTTAAAGTATGGAGAAAGGCTAATGTTTATATTTAAGAAGTTTTTGAAGCTGCCAGTTTACATTAATTTTTTTTCTGCAATACCTGTAAACAGATTCTTTTAACGGTAAAATATTACAATGATTTTTTAATATGCCCGCTTCTGAACTGTTGATTATTGCAGCAGGATTTGGACGATTCCACGTTGTAAATGCCCATTCAAACCACTGGCGTGACACAGACATGATTTTATTGGTGGGAATATTTTTGTTAAATATGTCTTCCTCCACCACAATATGCTTGCTATCTCTTAAAAGAATTTCCCCCTGGCCTAAATCCCCATAAATAGTGCTGCTTGTGTATCCTTTTCCTTCGGGAAAAGATAGATCTTGTCCAGTAAATATTATTGGGTTACCCCCTATCTGGAAGGCGAAGTCATAACCAATGGATAGAACACTCCCCCCCCGGAGTGAGCGGCAATATCTGTTTTGCCAACTCCTGTATTTTTGTAAGGACAGGTATATCCGGCGCAAATTTATTATAAAAGATAACTCTTCCTTCCCAAACAGATAGAACCTTTGGATGAATGATAGTGGGAGCAATTAAATTAAAAGGGTGAGTATTAAGTCCTTGAAAAAATTTAGAGATTTCAGGTTGCGGGTCAAGGCAGATAACAAAGGAAGGCGAAATCCCCTCTTTCAGGAGAGGTTGCAGGGCAGCATCGCTGGCAATTAAAACAGATTTATCCGCCGCAATATGGAGAAACTCAATATTGCGGTCAAGTGAAGGACCGGCGCCGATCAAAATTACAGGTATATCTTTGAATTTGCCCCTTAACGGTCTGATTCCCTGGTTCCTGGATATAGCCTCTTTGTTTGCATTGAAATTGTTCTGCCATACTGCATGAAAACGCTGGGCAGTGGCACTTTTAACTTCTTTTATCCGTTCATTGATTACTACCATGAAGCGGATATTATAGCAAAAAAGTGATATGTAATGAAAAGATTAACTAAAAGAATATGGACGAGTCAATCACAACCCGCTGTATCAGGGTGTCCGAAAACAATAGGCAACCATACAAAAGTTCGTAGTAGCCGAAAGGTTGATCTTTAGACGGACCATTTTAATTTTTTTTAGGCGCTGTTTAGTTCTTGTTTTTTACAGCGCCTTAAACAACGCTAAGCTGCTTAAAGCGGGACTACAAACTGAAAAGCAAATTTTCGGACAGCCTGTACCTCCCTATGCAATATCAAAAAAAAACCGCGGGAAAAATCCCGCGGTTTTTAATTCACCTTGTTCCCAGGTTTTAGCCCGGTAAGAAATTGGTCAAACTGTTATTACCTCTTAAGATTTACTGCTTCCGTTAAGAGATCATCTACAGTAGTAATAATCCGGGAACTGGCCTGAAATGCCTGCTGGGTTTGTATTAAAGTTACAAACTCAGCCGCCAGGTCTACATTGGATAATTCAAGTGCACTGCCGAGTATTGAACCAAACCCGCCTGTCTTTGCTGCTCCTATTATTGGCTGTCCTGATCTGGCGGATACGGCGAACAGGTTCCCACCCTTTCTGTCCAGACCTTCCGGGCTTAGGAAATCTGCTAAGCCAACCTGGTATAACTCCTGGGTTTGACCGTTATCAAACAGACCGGAGATAATTCCAGATGTACCCACAGAAAGACCGATCAGAGTACCTGTGGAAAACCCGTCCTGCACTACGGCGTTATTATTCGATGTTGCGGCATAACCTGTCAGATCTCCATTAGACGCTCCGCTGGCGTTAACTAAATCCCATGTGATTGTTTGAGACGCGGCTGGTGCGCTTGCCGTTGTATAATCAAGTGTAATAGTCGGATCTGTAGTAGGCGATGTCAAGACACCGGAAGTGTTGAATGATACCGTTCCTGAAGCCAGACTACCGGAACTTGATAAAATTGATGATGTGGCGCTCCAGGTCCAACTGTTTCCGCTTCCTTTAGTAAATGTAAGACTTAAAACATCTTCATCACCAATTGAATTGTAAATAGTAATAGGAGATGTAAATGTGGTAGTTGCACTGGCGCTGCTTGCGTCAAGGTTTGCGCCAAGCGTAAACGTTGTTGTAGCATTTGGCGCTGACTGAACACCGGCAAGGTCTACATCGCTCAATGCTGTGGCAGTTGTTCCAGCCGTTATGGCAAACCCCTGCAGAATATTTGCATTAGGATCCGCAAGTTTACCCGCATTATCCATTCTGAACTGCCCGGCCCGGGTATAAAAATTTCCAACGCCGTCGTTTACAATGAAAAAACCGCTGCCATCAACGGACATATCGGTTGCGTTGGATGTAGTCTCAAGGGCGCCCTGTTCAAAACTTTGCGTAACACCGTTTAATAAAGTGCCTCTACCAAATTGCATGGTTGTGCTGCCATTTGCTAAGACTGTGCTGAGAATATCTCCAAATACTACGTCGCTGCTCTTGTACCCTATGGTATTTACATTGGCAATATTATCGCCAAGTACCTGTAATGCATCAGAATTACCAGTTAAACCACTGACCCCTGTGAACATTGAACTTACTAATGACATAACTCCACCTCCTCTAAAAAAAATTTATAATGAAGAATTAACAGATGTAATATCTTTTACGTCAACCTTATTATTGTTATCTCCAGTTACTGCATAACTTACTCCATCTTCAAAAACGATACCGGTAACTTTACTTTCTTGGAATGTTCTTGTGACAACCGGAAAACCAGAGCTATCAACTGCCGAGACTTTGAATGTATAACTACCATCAGGGAGAATGTTTCCGCTTAAATCCTTACCGTTCCAGATATGCTCTTGAAGGCCTAAATTTTGTGCTCCGTCAGCAATAGATGCTACGAGATTGTTTGCAGAGTCAAAGACATCTATGCTTACTGACGCCGCATTTTTACCCAATTCATAAGAAATTGTTACGGTTCCAGATCCGGAAGCGCCATTGTCGATTGTCAGGTTATTCCCGGGAGCTGTTACTAATTTATCAATCAAGTCAATGGCCATATTATTATTAACGCTTGCCTGGAGTTGGATTAAATCTTCGATGTTTTTATTAACGTTCTGCATCTGTTCCAACGCGCTGAATTGCGCAAGCTGTGCGCTGAAATCAGCGTTGTCCATGGGATCCAACGGGTCCTGAGCCTGCATTTGAGCCACCATTAGTTTTAAAAAGTCGTCTTTTCCCAAAATGCTATTTGTTGAAGTGCTTGACGCCGTGCTGGATAGAACATTTGTTCCCGTTGAAGACGATAAAGGATCAATCATTTTTTTTACTCCCTAAAAGAATTTATATAAATAAATCTACTCCGTTTTGCGAAAACGCGTAACCGTTTCTGTAAAAATTTCCGGAGTTTTCTTGAAATAAATTACTATTATTTTCGTCTCCCAAATCTGCGTGTTGATCTATGTTTTCTTTTGTTAACAACATTCTAAATTCATCCATATCCTTATCTCTGGAACTACCGTCTCCTACTAAAACCGAGATATTATCTAATTTTAATCCTTGCTCGGCCATGGAATCTTTCAATTGATTAATATTGGACTGGACAATTTCTTTAGTGATATTGTTATCAGCTATTATCGCTGCGTTTACTGCTTTCCCATCTACAGAAACTTTCAACTGAAGTGATCCAAGAGAAGGCGGTTCAAGTCGAACTTTTATTTCCTCATGTCCACCGGTTACTCTAAAGCTTACCTTTGAAACTATCTGATCTACAACCGTTCTTTCAAAGAAGGCTTTAGAGGTTGTTTCATTAAAAGATTTAGGGGTTGCTTCATTTAACTGTGAATTGGTTAAAATTTCGTTTGAAATGTTTGTCATCTGGGTGTATCCATTCGTTCCAGTGCCTACATTTGTTCCGTTCATAGAGCCTGAACTTTGAACTGAAGAAACTGAGGAACTTTCTAAAACAGGATTGCTCGGCAAAATCATTTCAGATTGAACTTTGGTGGCAAGGGTGTTTGAAACAGCATTTTTGTTAATAGCTTGAATCATTCCTTCAAAATCAGATTTTCCGGACAAATTAATGTTAAATTTTTCCGAGGAAACCAATTTTTTCAGAGCGCTAAAATCTTTTTTTAGAATCAGATTTTTGATTTTGTCTTTTTCATTGGAATTTTCAATACTTTTTTCTATAACTTTTGTTATTTGATCAGAGTTGAGCCCTATTTGTTTTAAGAAATCTTTAGTATTGGTTTCCTGAACGTCAAGAAGCGTTTTACCGTTTAATGGTTTGCTTATATCTAACTCTTTTACTAAGTTAAGGGTTTCTTTTTCATGAGAAAACAACCCTGGATACCCCGTGCGGGAGCACGGGGAGGAAAG
>CAYMVZ010000032.1:0-21556 GCA_964394335.1 uncultured Nitrospinota bacterium
TGTATTTTTTTAAAAGTATGCCCTAGTGGGACATTATCTCACCGCCGTTCTCATTGGCAATTCTAAACAAGCCAAAGAAATTACGGATAGGGCAACAAAGCAAGGACACCATTGGGCAGAAATATCTATGTGGGCGGAAGCTGACATGGGTAAGACTTTAGAAGAAGAAATATTGAAAGGGCGAGATGTTCCCGGTAAGAGTTCTACTGGGGTAACCCTTAAAGATATAGGGCTAACAAAAAAAGAATCCCACAGAGCGCAAACTCTCAATAAAAATAGGGATATTGTAGAAAATGTTTTAAAAGAAACAAAAAATAATCAAGATATTCCATCCAAAACCGAAGTTTTAAAGCGTGTAAAAGCGAAGAAGAAACATGACCAAGAGATAGAAAAAGCTAAAAGAAAGAAATTCTTATCGAGTGATAAAATAAATGAAAAAAATTGTAAACTTTTTCATGCTGATATCTCAGATATAAAGGCTGAAATTGAGCCGAATTCTATTGATGCGATAATCACAGATCCACCTTACGGCAAAGAATATCTTTCTGTTCATAAGTCGCTATCTGAATTTGCAGGCAAATATTTGAAAAACAATGGATCCATGCTGGTTATGGTAGGCCAATCTTATCTTCCAGAAATTTTCAATTTATTAATTACTGACAAAATTAGATATCACTGGTTTTTAGCATATTTAACTTCTGGGGGCCAATCAGCCCAGTTGTGGCAAAGAAGGGTGAATACATTTTGGAAACCTGTTATCTGGCTCACAAAAGGCGCTTATAAAGGTGATTGGGCTGGTGATGTTTTAAAAAGTGCTGCCAATGATAATGACAAGCGGTTTCACGTATGGGGGCAGTCTGAGAGTGGAATCGCAAACATAATAGAGAAATTTACCTACCCAAAAGAAATCATTTGTGATCCATTTTTAGGCGGCGGCAGCACAGCAATAGTCTCGCTTAAGATGGATAGATTTTTCATTGGAATTGATAAAGATAAAACGGCGATTGAAACAGCAAAAAAAAGGCTACTAAATGGATAGAGTCGTGAATCAGGCAAAAGTTTGTAATTATAAAAAAAGACGCTTTTTTTTTGCTGCGGTGCCGATAAAGTTTTTTATCAGCTATTTTTTTACCATGCATTTCAAACAATATATAAATTGGGAGCCCTTATGAAGATTGTTAGCACACGCAAAACGTTGCCCCTAAAGCTTAAGAGAATTGAACTCGGAATCAAGGGTTACGATCTTGCGGCGGCACTGGGAATCAGCCCATCCGAGTTAAGTCTAATTGAAAACGGGCGAATGCAGCCACACTGGCACATTAAGGAAAAATGTGCTGAATTGCTTGGCGTTAATTTTGAGGACTTGTGGAAAGATTAAAATGACAAACAGAAAATTGAAACCAAATTTTTCACCGAGAGCTATTCGAGATATCGCTCTTGCTTTCATTATGTTGAAGGATGAATATCAAATATTTGACTTTAAAACTTTCGCTCGGAACCGCGGAGGATTCCAAAAAGCCGATTACTTCGCAATTTTGAATGAGGTGAAAAAACTGGTGACGACAAGGCAAAAACAAGGTATAGCGAGGACCGCTTAGTATATGGCAGTAAAAGCGAATGTAAATAACTTTTATAGTGGCGCATTTTTGCTATCCAGGTCCCTTTTCGGCAGCGATATATGGTTTATGCCGCCTGAATATTTAAAAATTTGGATATATCTTATAGGCAAGGCTAACCATGCCGGGAGAAAATATAGAGGGTTCTATTGCGAAAGAGGGCAGTATTTTACCACATACCAAGAGCTTTTAGAGCAATTGGATTACAAAATAGGGTATCGAAAAATCAAAAAACACGAAGTTCTTATGAAGCGCCTCATGAAGTTCCTGCGAGAGACCCAACGAGTGACCACAACGAAAAAACCAAGAGGTGTGTTGGTAACTATTTCAAATTATAGCGATTATCAAAACCTTTGTAACTATGAAAAAACTAACAGACGAACCAATAAAAAAACCAAGAGCGAACCAGGAAAGAACCAGAGTGACCTATCCATTAACAAGAATTATAAAGAATTAAAGAATGAGAAAGATATATCTACCATTTTTAACTTTTGGAATGAGCAGAAAATTATAGTTCATAGGGAAATAGGACCATTCAAGTCTCATATATCTGCAAGACTAAAAAATTACTCTGCGGATGAAATCACAGGAGCTATTTCAAACTACTCAACCATTTTAGAAGGTGATGAATATTTTTTTTCTTACAAATGGGGGCTTGATGAATTTCTCTCAAGGAAAAACGGCCTGGATAAATTTATAACTGCTAATGACCCTTTTAACAATTTTAAGAGTGGTAAGGGGAAAAATGAAGACAAAACCAGATACTGCTAATTTATTGCTATCACTAAAAAATTATGCTGGCGAAGATGCAGTGATTGATTCCTTTGAAATGAAAAGTATTGTAGACGAGAGGCCGGAACTCCCTGTGTTTAATTCCGCCATTCCAAGTCTAGATAAATATTTAAAAGGATTCATGCCAGGTGAATTAATCGCCATGTCAGGGCCAAGAAAAGCTGGCAAGTCTTTATTGGCTCAAACTCTAACGTATAATTTTTTTAAACATGATGTGAGATCCTTGTGGCTACAATATGAGCTTCCAGATTATCAATTCATAAACCGCTTTCCTGAACTACCTCTGTTTGTGATGCCTAAAAAAATGAGAATTTACAGCATGGACTGGCTCCATAACAGGATACTTGAATCAATTGCTAAGTATGGAGTCCGGGTTGTCTTTATCGATCATTTACATTACCTGTTTGATATTGCGAGATCAAGAAATACAAGTATTGAAATAGGCCAAGTCATAAGGACTTTAAAGACAATCTGCATTGACTTAAATATAACCATATTTTTAATTTGCCATATGAGAAAGCTTGATCCGTTTACAGAACCTTCAGACGATGCTGTCAGGGATAGCTCCTTTGTGGCTCAGGAAAGTGACGTAGGGCTTATGGTATGGCGAGATATAAAAACTGAAGATCAAGCATGGTTAAAAGTCTGCTATAGCCGTCGCACCGGTGTTTTGGAAAAGAAAGTAAAACTAATAAAAACGGATGGGTTTTTGAAGGAGCAAACTGATAAGTGGAACATTTAAACGACACGGAAATAATGCAAAAAGCCATAGAAGTGGGCGTTGACGTCGAGTGGGCAATAGCTTGTCGGCAGAGATTTTTGAAGTCTATTGAATTGTTTAATAAAAAAGCCAAAGACGCACAAAAGTGGGCTCACAGATATTATAAACAATTTCTAATTAAGGACCTTAGCTGTCTTAAAGAATCCAGAGATAACGCCATTAAAAAATTACCCAGCGGTGACGAATTTGAACGACACTTTGCCTTCGAAGATTTAAAAGAACTCAACCCAGAAATTGAGCGTTTGGAAAAGAGATTAAGATACTACGATAGAAATAGAAATGATAATAAATTTAGAATCACGGACGACATGATACAACGAGCAAAAGAGCAGCCGATAGAAGAATTGCTACCGCATCCGGTAAAAAATAAAAAAACGAACTGCTTTCATCACGATGATAAAAATCCTTCAATGGGTGTAAAAAACAACAAGGTTCACTGTTTTGTTTGCAATAAAACATGGGATTCCATCGCGGTTATTTGTGAACTACGAGGTTTAAGGTTTCCAGATGCCGTCAGAGCTTTAGCTTGTTAAAAAATAATTTAAACCATTTTATTAATTTTTTTAGAAGGAGGTATGCAGCATGAGTATTAAAAATTCAACAAAGGCCAATTTATTGGCAAAATACGCAAATAAAGAACCTAATCCATTTATTCAACTGGATGGGTTTAATGAAGATGGAGAAGTTGATCTTATGCGTCCCGATGAAGATGGATATTGCCTTACCGGTGGATCAACCTATGAATTGATGACTACTTGTCCAGAGGTAAGGGTACTAATAAAACCTAAAACAGACAAAAAAACACTTGTAGCCTTACTCTCCAAAATAACAAATTGGGTGAAGAGAGATTTCGAAGAATTAGATGTTTTCGCAAAAGCAGATTTTGATAAAAAGAAAAAAGAGGAAAAGCTTGGTAGTTTATCGAATGTGGTAGCTCAATTAGAACTATCACCCGATGACCTTAGAGAGTATGCAGGATACCTTGAGTCAAAAGAACCATTTTAAACCGGAATTTTAAATCAGAGTTTAATTACTTATTCGCTTTGATATACCTGTCTGGTTTTGTGGATCACGGGGTTATGCAGAACGCATTACTCAAAGCTTATTGGAGAAGTATGCCAGGGAGTTTTTTAAAAAATACTCAGCGCTTACGAAGGTTAAAGAAGGTTAATGCAAAGGTTAAATTATTTAAGTAGTAGGCTTGAAACCCTTTGTAATAGCGACTTTAAGACAAAGGTTAAATTTTAGGTTGAGAGGTTAAGAATGTCGAAATCAAAATTGGGTAGAGAGGAGCTTGAACGGCTTTTAGAAGAGGGTAAAACTTATACTGAAATCGCAAAGATAGGCGGGGTAAGTGTTGCTGCCATTTCGAAACGCATGAAAAAGATTGAAATTCAGAGACATCTACCGAAAGCAGTAATAAAAAAAGCCGAGAAGCTGGTGACCGGCAACCTAAATCTGATGGAGGAAATAAATGAACTTGTCCAAGACCTGAAAAATACGGTAGAGAATATTAACAATGAAATTTCAAATATTAATGGCAAGGAAAGGGACCAGAAACGACTTTTGAAGCTTAATCATATTTCGGAGCTGCGAGCGATTATAAAAACGCTTGTGGATGTCGGGAAAATAATAAGCGATGTTAACGAAATAAAATTTTTTCAAGAAATGGTTATCAGCGAAATTGCAAAGGAGGAACCTGCTGTTGCAAGACGCATTGTTAAAAAATTGTCGGAGCGAGCAACTCTTCGAGGAGTTATTGAGCGGGCTTAATTCTCTGGCTTTAGAAAATGAAGAGGAAAAGAGTCCACGCGAATATATTGAGGGCAATCTTTTTATAAAAAATAAGCATAGCCGAATTGTGCCTCTGAAGTTAAACGTACCTCAGCAAAAAATTTACGATGTTGTAGAAAAGCAAAGAATGGCCGGGAAGCCCGTTCGGATTATTCTTTTAAAAGCTCGGCAGCAGGGGGCAAGCACAATAACAGAATCTCTTATTTTCGAGGATTCCTATAATAACGCTAACCGAAATAGCCTAATCATAGCCCATGACTTGGATTCCACAAATAAACTGTTCGGTATCTCTAAATTATTTTACGATATGTTACCCGGGCAAAAGAAGTCTCTGGATCATTCCAACAGGAAGGAGCTTATTTTTTCTGCACCGCACCGGTCCAGTCTATTAGTTGAAACAGCTGGGAACCTCAAAGCCGGAAGGGCTTCCACACTTCAGAATGTGCATTGTTCGGAGTTTTCATTTTGGCCGGATGCTAAAACTCTCATGTTGGGATTGAAACAATGCATCCCTGACCTCCCAAACACGATGATTGTTATTGAATCAACCGCCAACGGCATCGGGGATCATTTCCACTCTGAATACATGAGAGCGAAAAATGGGGATTCCGAATATGTGGCCGTATTTATCGCATGGTACGAACTCCTTGAGTATTCACGCCCATTTGATAACGAGACAGCGAAAAACCAGTTTGACGTTGAGATAAATAAGCCTGTTATTAACTTTGACACCGGGAAAGAAGAAAAATCGGAAGAACTTTTATTAAAGGAAAGATACAACCTTTCTTTAGAACAATTAAACTGGCGCCGCTGGGTAATTTCAAACAAGTGCGATGGCGACAGCGAACTTTTCCGGCAGGAGTATCCTTCTGATGATAATGAAGCCTTTTTGGTATCCGGCAGGCCAGTCTTCGATAGCAGAGCCCTTAAAAAATACTCTCTCAATACGAAAGAGCCTATCGAGGTTGGAAACTTAGAATTGAATGACAAAAAGGTATCTTTCTATCCCAATGAGAAAGGCTTTGTAAAAATTTGGAGAAAGCCAGAGGCTGGCTTGTCTTACGTCATTGGCGCAGATGTTGCCGAAGGTTTGGAGATTGGTGATTATTCATGCGCTCAAATACTTGAACGGCGAACTTTGGAGCAGGTTGCGGAGTGGCATGGCCATATTGACCCTGATTTATTTGGAGCTGAACTTAATAAGCTCGGCCAATATTACAATAACTGCCTCGTTGGCTGCGAGCTCAATAACCATGGCCTTACTTCTTTAACTGCTCTCAAAAATCTACTCTATCCCAGGATATATTATCGAAAAACATGTGATCAGAAAATGCAAAAAGAGACTAACAAAATAGGGTGGCGTACTGATCTGAAGACAAAACCTTTAATGATTGATGATCTTGGTAAGGGTATCAGGGACCAACTTTTAATTTTAAACGGAAAGGAGGTTCTTGCCGAACTTTTAACTTTCATTAGAGAAGCGGACGGTAAAACCAGAGCTCAGGCAGGCTGCTTCGACGACCGGGTCATAGCTTTAGCTATCGCAATCCAAATGAGAAATCAAAACTGGATGTTGCGAAGTGTCTCAACATTCGATCCGAGCAAACATTTAATCAAACAGTAAAGGAGGAACAATGAATAAACTTGTCAATGACAACGGTGTTTTACTATATAACGGTCAGGAGCTTGGGCTTAGGGGTGGTAAGCCTCTTATTTATGGTTCCTTGCTGCTTCCAACTGATGAAGAACCGGAAGCATTTTTCACTTTTCTTTTTCAGGTTCCAAGAAAATTTACACTGCCTGATGGCAGTAAACAGAAAGGAATTCCATCATATTATTTGCTCGACGAACTGTCTGCCAGACTTGAGGGATTTGAAACAAAGCTCAAAGCTTTCAGAGAAAAATATTTTATCTGGGCATGTATGGTGGAGGACCATGACCGGTTTGCGGGGAGAATTTTAAAGGATGCTGGATTCTCGCGTTTTATCGTTCCTACAGAGGAGGCAAAAAAAGACAACGTCAGGATTACCCTCGAAAAATGGTTCGATGCAAAAAATGAGGAAGGAAAACCCGTTTTTAACGTGACTGAAAACTGCAAAGAATTTTTAGGCGAAAATGAAAAAGCAAAAAAAGCTGTTCGTAATTTACTTATTCAGTTTGAGAAATTCGCCCGCGAATCAACTATGCCTGGGAATTTATCAGAAAGCGCTCAAAGGCGACTGGATCAAATTAATACGTTTAGACAAGCAAACCCCTGAGAAAATGAAAAATATATCTGAGAAAAAAGAGATAGTTGAAGAGTTCATAAGCGGACTGATAAAAGCCTTGAAAGCAGTAGGCAAATGGATTTTACTTCGTTACTCAAAAGATACTGAAAATAAATAAATTATATGCAGACTCACCTTAACATTTTAGGCCAACCTAGCGAAGCTAAGAATATTCTTGCATCAAAAACTGAAATGCCTTATTCTTCCGAAATTAATAACAACTTTTCGGAGGGGTTATGTATGGAAGGCAAAGTTGTTTTTCACGGTGGTAGATGGAAAATCGATTTTAGGCGACGGCAGGTTGGTGGGTATATTACTCATGATACTTTAAGTTTGCGTTTTTATAGTAAAGAACATGCAGACGAAATATTAACAAAAATAAGAAATGAAATAAGGACGGGAACTTTTGATATTAGCAATTACCAAAAGCTGGGAATTAAACAATGGGAATTTTCAAGGCTATTTGAGGAATACATTAATACAGGATACTCAAAAGATAATATAAAATGGTCTGATGTTTACAAGCAGAATGTTGAATGTTTTTACCGCCGATATTATAAGCCATTTTTTAAAAGCATAGATATCCGTTTAATAGAAGAGCGACATCTTAAAAAGTTTTTTCATACTATCCCTGAACAGCATTCTGCCTATACAAAGAAAACTATTTTACAAATTCTAAAAGCATTTCTAACATCATTTAAACCAATCAGAAATAAACTCTTAGAGTTTCCTATGCCTAGGCGATTGCCTAAAAAAGAAGTCAACTGGATTTCACCTGAAGAACAGGAATTAATTTTAAAACATATTAAACCACTCCATAGACCTTTGTATCGCTTTCTATGCTGGCATGGCGTTCGCGTTGGCGAAGTAAGAGCTTTGATGTGGGATTGTATTAATTTTAAAGAAGGAACTGTTAAAATAAAAAGAGCTTTTTCAAAAAATAAATTACAAGAAGAAACTAAAACAAAAAAGGAAAGAATCCTTCCAATATATTCTGAAATGATACCAATTCTTAAATCATTACGAAGGCAGTTAGGAAAGGATTTTGTATTTAAAAACCAATTTGGAAGACCATATGGCTTTAAAGCAGTAAATGATTTTTGGAATAAAGCGGTTAAAGATGCTGGGTTATCACCAGTAAGGTTGTATGAAGGAACACGCCATTCTTGTGCAAGTCAGCTATTAGATGCTGGAGCAAGAAAAGAAGATATTCAACAATTGCTTGGACACGCCTCGATAAAAACGACAGAAATCTACACCCACGCCAAGAGGAAAAAACTTGTGCAAGTTATTGAGTTGCAGCGAAAATTTAGCACAATTTAGCACATTTTAAAAAAATAAATTATTGATATAATATGAGTTAAGCTGTTTTGCCTCTCATAGCTAAAGAGATATCGAAATTATTGAATATCCCTCTGAAAGCTGATTTTCTGTTTAAGAAAAAAGAGACACCTCCCCAGGCAGCATTGAAAAAGCAAACCAGAATAAAAAACTTAAAGGGCGCTTTTGATGTGAGGGACAACAACTTTTTGAAAGGGAAAAATGTCCTGCTGGTGGATGATGTTATTACCACAGGCGTAACAGTAAATGAATGCGCAAAGGTGTTAAAACAACATGCTGCAAACAGAGTAGAAGTATTTACTTTAGCAAGAGCTGTTTAATTATGGGAAAAGAATGCTGATACTACTAAATGAAATTTTCAGTCAGTTTTATTATGGTCTTTCAAATATTTGTGAGCCCGGGCAAGGTTCTCTTTAGCCAGGAGATGATCAGGGTCAATTTCTAAAACTTTTTGAAACTGTTTGATCGCTTCACTAAGTTTACCCATTTTCCCATATACCTCACCCAGATTATGAATTGCATCCGGGTAGCTTTTGTTCTGTATTCTGTTGTAGGCTTGGTCCGCTTTATTAAAAAAAATAATGGCCTTATCATATTGTCCGGTTTTGCTGTAGGTATTTCCAAGACCAAACATTGCTTTATAACTGTCTTTGGCATATTGAATAGTGAGGAGGAATTCGGTGGCAGCATTTTTATAATCCCGGAGATCTGAATAAACTTTGCCAAGATTATAGTGAGACTCAGCATGACCTGGTAAAAGTTCAATTGCTTTTTTAAATTCTTCAACTGCCAGTTTATTCAAGCCCTTCTTATTGTATTCTGATCCCAAGTTTATATGCGGTTTAGCGTAATTGGGTGTCTTAAGTGCGCAATCTTTCCACAAAGTAAAACCATCTTTCCAAACTAAATTTCGTTGAATATTTAATAATGAAAAGAGCGGTAAAACAAGTACCACCGCGAAACTTTTGAAAAGCTTTAATTTAACCTGATCTTTTAGAGAATATATAAAAATTGAGAAAACCGTACCAAAAAAGATGGAAGCTCCGACAGCAGGGAGATACGCGCGATGTTCGGCAATAGGGTCATTTAAGGGAATAAAACTTGACGAGGGTAATAAAGTAATAAAAAACCAGAAAACCGCAAAAGAAATTAGTTTATTCTGAACAAATTGCCGCTTACCCCAGCTTACTGTAACGGCAAAAATGAAAAGAGATAATATAATTAGAAGGGAGATAAGGACGGAGAATTCAAATAGCGAAGTAGAGGGGGACATCATGGGATAAATGTTTAAGTTAATTGGAAAGATAAAGAGTTTTAAATAGTAAAAAATAATAACTTTCAATTCCGTCAGGAAATAGTGGTATCTTCCGTATAATTCTAAACCCGTATCAGCATGCGCAGTAAAGATGTCACCGCCTCTTATTTTCCTGTATCCAAGATAAATTATTGCAGGAAATGTAATTCCAATAAAATACCTTTTGGACTTAACTATGAATTTGAGCAGATTTTCTTCACGGTTTACGAAATAATAAAGATACAAAAATATTATAGCCGGAAGAGTCGCGATGATTTCCTTTATCCCAAGGCCAATAATAAAGACAATCAAAGAGAGGGCATAATAATAAAGAGCTGTTGAAGTTTTTCTTTTCCCCCGGCCATATATTGAAGAAGTCCCATGAATAAATAAATATAGCGACAGAAGATAAAAGAAAGTACACATGCCGGAAGAACGACTTGAGATAAAAGTAACGGTTTCCGTATTTAAAGGATGGACAGCAAAGATTAAACTCGAGAAAAATGGAATGAATATCAGGTAAGAATTTTTACAGAGAGGCTCTTCCTGTTTATTAAAAGAAAGGTAATGGATTAATATATTTTTTAATATCAGATAGATTAGCGAAGTATTCAGAAGATGTAATACAATATTTATTATATGGTAACTAACAACACTTCCTTCTCCCCAGTGATAGTTCAAGGCGAAGGAGAAAAGCAGGAATAACCTGTGAAAAAAAATGTCTCCACCTGTACCAACTGTTTTTTTCCAAAAATCGGCCAGACTGCCTTCAATTATTTCTCTTTCAATAGCAATCCCAATATCGTCATAATGGAATGGGTGATATACGGTATTGGAATATGCTATTAGAACAAGGATTAATGTTATAATTATTCTTATAGAATAGCTATTTTTAAAAGTTATTTTAGTGTTGCTCATAATTTGGGATTAAGCGGGTGTAAATTTATTTATAGGCAGTTGCGCCGCAATAAGTATTTTTCAATATATGTATTTAACAGATAATAAAGACAAAAGAAACGCAATTTTGGTAGAACTTTGTCGGGATTCTTCTTTGAAAAAACAAGCATGGGACAGATACTCTAATGATGAATCGCTTGAGGAACTTACCGGACTTGCTAAAACGGCCGGTTATGATGTGCTTGAAAAAATATTTGTTAAGTCAAATAAAATAAATCCGCGCTCTTTTTTGGGAAAAGGTAAAGTTGATGAGTTTAAGGATCTTGTGAAACAATGTCAGGCAGACTGGGTTGTTTTTAACGAAGATCTCACGCCATCTCAAAACAGAAACATTGAAAATTCTTTAAAGTGTAATGTTATTGACCGGTGCGCTCTTATTATAGAAATATTTGCCAAACATGCTCGTACACGCGAATCAAAAACACAGGTGGAACTGGCAAGATTGAATTACATGCTTCCGAGACTGACTGGCCGATGGAGCCATCTGTCAAGGCAAAGAGGCGGTATTGGTCTCAGGGAAGTAGGAGAAAAACAGCTGGAAATTGACCGCCGTTTAATACAAAAGCGAATTTTTAAATTAAAAAAAGAACTGGAAAGCATTGATAGGGAGAGAAAAATTCAGAGGAAAAACCGGTCAAATCTTTTTAAAGCCGCTCTCGTGGGTTACACCAACGCGGGAAAATCAACCTTGATGAACAGTTTGACAGGGTCCTCATTGTTGGTGGAAAATAAATTATTCGCCACGCTGGATTCAACAGTACGAACTCTCAAAACAGCCGGTAGACCTAAAATATTAATTACTGATACGGTTGGATTGATTGATAAATTGCCCCATTCCTTAGTCGCATCATTCAAAAGTACTCTTGATGAAATAAGATACACAAACCTTATTATCAAGGTTGTCGATATCACCCACCAATGTTTTGACAAACATATAAGCACAACACAGAAAGTGCTGCAGGAACTTGGTGTTTCCGATATTCCTTCTTTCTGGGTTTTTAATAAGATTGATCTTATAGAGGAAGATGAAATCCTGGCCAATCTGAAAAGTAGACATCCTGATAGTATATTTGTTTCCGGGAAAAACAGTTCAGGAATAAATCTATTGAAAGAAAAGATCAAATCTTCAATGGCGCCAATTTCTCATTTTCTCTCTGCTTAATCCGATGATAAATATGAACTGGTTATTTTTTGTCAAAAAGTCCCAACTGAGGGGTTTCCATACCGTTAGGCTTTACTGGATATATACCGTCAAAACAAGCTTTACAATAATTGTTTTCTCCGTCATGTAGAGCTTTGCGAAGCCCTTCAATGCTTATATATGCCAGACTGTCAACTCCGATAAATTTTTTAATCTGGTCAATAGAGTGAGTTGCTGCAACCAGATCGATCTTGTATGGTGTATCAATTCCATAAAAGCAGGGATGGGTTGTTGGAGGGGCACTGACCCGGAAATGTACTTCTTTAGCCCCGGAATCTCTTATCATTTTTACGATTTTCTTGCTGGTTGTCCCCCGCACAATTGAATCGTCTACTACAATAACTCGTTTTCCCTTAATTAAATTCTTAATGGCATTCAGTTTGACTTTTACGCCAAAGTTTCGAATATTCTGTTTCGGTTCTATAAACGTTCGACCCACGTAATGATTTCGGATTAATCCCATCTCAAAAGGAATTCCTGATTTTTTTGCATAGCCAAGAGCAGCAACAATTCCAGAGTCTGGAACAGGTATAACCATATCGGCGTCCACAGGGCTTTCCTCAGCTAATATTTGTCCGAATTTTTCACGTACCCCATGAACATTTTTTCCGAAGATATTTGAATCCGGTCGCGCGAAGTATATAAATTCAAAAATACAGAAAGATAAAGTTTGTTCATTAAAAGGTTTAAAAGATTGTATGCCGTTCTCATTGATTAAAATCGTTTCACCTGGTTCTATCTCCCGGATGTATTCCGCTTCAATAAGATCCATGGCGCAGGTTTCTGATGAAACTATATAAGCGTCACCCGACCCGCTGTTAGATTTGGAATTTGTGATTCGTCCCAAAGAGAGCGGACGAAATCCGCGCGGGTCTCTTGCTGCAACAAGCTCCTTTTCAGTCATAGCCACAAGTGAGTACGCTCCATTTACTTGTTGCAATGCGGAAGCGACACAGCCGGAAAAATTGTTTTCTTTGGACTTGGCAATTAAATGGGCGATAATTTCGCTGTCCATGGTGGAATTAAATATGGAACCATCTTCTTCCAGCTTTGCTCTCAGTGGGTTGGCATTGACCAGGTTTCCATTATGCGCAAGGGCAAGCTTCCCTTTTGAATAGTTAATCATACAGGGCTGTGCGTTCTTTAACTGGCTGCCGCCGGCAGTGGAGTAACGGTTATGGCCGATGGCCATACTGCCTCCCAACTTCCTTATTTTTCGTTCGGAAAATATTTCAGAGACATGGCCCATGCCGATCTCGGCATAATGATTCTTTCCATCAGAAGATACAATGCCGGAACTCTCCTGTCCCCGGTGCTGTAATGCGTATAAACCCAGATATGTAAGATTTGAAGCCTCCGGGTGACCATAAACTCCAAATACAGCACATTCTTCTTTGAATTTATCTAAAATCATATCGACCAACCTTTTGTTTAAGCGACCTTAGCAAGCTCTGTGGTGAACTACAATTTAATTTTCCATATAAGCTTTTATTGTATCTTTCCATGCTTTTTTTATTTTACCACAATTTAATTCGATTACAGATTTTGAATTTATATTAACTTTTAAACGGTTATTAATTACTTTACCGATAATAGTTGCAGGCACATCTTTTTTTTCAGCAATGCCGATAATTTTTTCAATATGTTTTTTTTTGGCGGATAAAATAATTCTTGACTGCGATTCCCCAAATAGCAGGGCATCTTTTCGGATGGAACTTTCCAAAGATATTTCTGCGCCTAAAGTAACCGGGCCTGAGACTGCGCTTTCCGCTATTGCTATTGCCAAACCTCCTTCCGAACAATCATGGGCTGATTTAACAAGCCCTTGCCGGATGGTTTCGAGACACACCTCATGCAACCTACGTTCTAAATCAAGAACCAGTTCAGGCGGCTTGCCCTTTTCTTTATTATGGAGTATTTTTAAATACTCACTTCCTCCTAACTCTTCTTTAGTTTCTCCTAAAAGAATAATAAGGTCTCCTTCTTTTTTGAAAAACTGTGTTATTGCTTTTGAACAATCCGGAATTAAACCGATCATTCCTACAACGGGTGTCGGGTAGATAGCCACCCCCTGTGTCTCATTGTAAAAGCTAACATTACCGCTTACCACCGGGGTTTTCAGAAAGCGACTTGCTTCGCTCATCCCCCTGACAGACTCCTTAAACTGCCACATAATCTCCGGTTTTTCAGGATTTCCAAAATTCAGACAGTTAGTCATAGCCAGCGGCTTTACTCCTGAACAAACCAGGTTACGCGCTCCTTCGGCCACGGCAATTACCCCGCCAAGGTAAGGATCGAGAAAACAATAGCGGCTATTGCAATCCAATGATAGGCCAACACCTTTTGCAGAACCTTTAATCCTGACTATTGCAGCGTCGGAACCTGGTAAGATTACGCTATTTATCCTGACCATGTGGTCATATTGTTGATAGACCCATTCTTTGCATGCAATATTTGGCGAGGCAAGCAGGTTTAAGAATGTGTCATTGTGGTTTTCAGATTCTTCCAGCGTTGAAAGATTTAACTGCTGAAATTTATCCTGAAAATCAGGCCGCTTCGATGGCCTGTCGTATAAAGGGGCCTCATCCACTAATGGTTTGATAGGAAGGTTTGCAGGGATGTTACCATTTTCTACTATTTTCATGAATCCATTATCCGTCACCTTTCCTATCACAACCGCATCAAGATCCCATTTTTCAAATATTTTCTCAACTTCTTTTTCACTTCCATTTTTAACAACTATCAGCATTCTCTCCTGCGACTCAGATAGCATGAGTTCGTAAGAGTTCATGCCATCTTCCCTTCTGGGGATTTTCATAATATCCATTTCAATGCCGGTTCCGGACCTGTCTGCCATTTCAAATGATGATGATGTTAAACCGGCGGCACCCATATCCTGAATTCCTACAATGTAATCCGTTTTCATTAATTCAAGGCACGCTTCCAAAAGCAGTTTTTCAGTAAACGGATCTCCTACCTGCACAGTCGGACGCTTTTCTTCAGACTTTTCATCAAATTCCTCAGAAGCCATTGTCGCTCCATGAATACCGTCACGGCCAGTTTTTGAACCCACATACATCACACTGTTGCCAACCCCGGAGGCCAGTCCTTTAAAAATCTTTTCGGTCTTTACCAGTCCAAGGGCAAAAGCATTAACAAGAATGTTTCCGTTGTAACACTCATTGAAGTAAATCTCTCCACCGACTGTTGGTACACCGATACAGTTGCCGTAACCTGCTATGCCGGCTACTACTCCATTCAAAAGGTATCTGGTTTTAGGGTGAGAGAGAGAACCAAACCTGAGTGAATTCATGGAAACTATAGGCCGGGCGCCCATGGTAAAAACATCCCGCAATATGCCTCCTACTCCGGTTGCAGCGCCCTGGTAGGGTTCAATAAAAGATGGGTGGTTATGGCTTTCGATTTTAAAAACAACAGATTCTCCATCGCCTATATTAACAACACCGGCATTTTCACCCGGTCCCTGAATAACTTGAGGGCCGTCTGTAGGAAATTTTCTGAGATGAATTTTAGAACTTTTATAAGAACAATGCTCGCTCCACATCGCAGAGAAAATTCCTAATTCAGTTAAAGTCGGTGCCCGACCAAGTATTTTTAATATTTTTTGGTACTCTTCTTTGGAAAGGCCATGTTGATTAACCAGTTCCAGAGTGATTTGATTTTTCACAGCTTAAAAGAAAGTTAAATAGAATAAGTTGAAATAAAAATTTCATTCAAGATGATAGAAGATACATATTTAAAATTCAATTAAATATACATATATATTTGACAGAAGAAAAAAAATCGTTTAAAAAATACGTAAGAGTTTACCGCAGAGTTCGCGAAGAAAATTAGTAATTATGCCACAGAAAAAACACAGAAAATTTCATTTGTTAGCAGAATCAGGGAGGTAGCCCATTTGAAAGATTCTGGAAAACAGGGAATCTTTCAGCGTAAAGAATGATATTAATTAAATTCGCTTGCTGAACCCTCGCTAAGCGCTTTGATAATCGGCAAAACTGAGCTTAGCTCTGCTTTCCATGGCCTCAACCCTCCGGGTGGTTTTCTCTGAAAATCGTCCAACTCGGTTTTCCATACCGAAAGTGTTTAGCGAGTGAAATAAAAAAAAATCATTCTCTACACTGAAAATTCTTCGTAGCTATGCTGCGGAGAACTTCAATTGTGGTTGCGGCCTCTTGGCCGTTCTGTAGTTATTAAGTGAAGGAGTAAACATGCTTTTAAAGCGGATTATTTGCCTTATATTCGTCTGTGTAACTCTGTTACCGGTTCCATCCTTTTCAGAGATTCTGGCTGTGGGATCCCCACCAAAAAACTTTTCGGCAGTTTCCGGGGAAATTCAAACTGTTCCCTTAACATGGTCGATGCACCCAAATACAAAAGTTTCAGGTTACGTAATATACCGTTCTGACTCAAAAGGCGACGAATTTAAAGAGATATCGAAATTAACGTCAAGATATGTCACCAGTTACCTGGATGGCAAAGAGGCTGCTCGCGCTACTTTCAAACTATTTTCCAAGTTGCAGCAGCCATTGTTATCAGATAACAAAAATTATTATTATAAAATTGCAACCATCGTAGAGGAAAATAGCATAGGTGAGTTTTCTGAGATTATAAAGGCGACAACTGCGCCAAGACCATCTCCACCCCTTAATTTTAGAGCTTTTGGGGGCGGGGCCGGAATCGTTTCTTTGAATTGGCTGCCATCCAAGGACAAGACTGTTACTGGATATAGAATCTACCGTAAAAAAAGTGATGATGAAAAATTATTGTCAATTAAAGATATTCCCGGCAGACTTACTCTTTCTTATGTCGACAAGGGAGGCATGGAGAAGCCCTTAGAAAACGGACATGAATATTTTTATGCTATTTCCTCTCTCAACCAAGCAGAAGTGGAAAGTTACATAACTAAAATTATATCAGCAATTACAAAAAAACAGCCTCCGCCTGTCAAAGGTATTTCCGCTTCCAAAGGAAAAGCGAGAAGCATTGAAATAACCTGGCATCCCTCTCCTATCGCTGACTTAAAACACTACGCAATTCTTAAAAAAAGAATTGATTCTTCAGAGAGCCAGATGGAGATAAGAGTCCCGGCAGACACAACAACATACTTTGACGAAAATCTTCAAGATGGAGTGAGATATCATTACCAGGTAAAAGCCGTTGATATTGACGGACTGAATGGGATGCCTTCCCTTGAAGCAAGTGGAATCACTAAAAACATACCCTCAACACCGAAAAATATTGAAGTTTTCATGGATGAAGATAAGTTAACGATGAAGTGGGATAAGAATCCCGAGCCTGATATCGTAAAATATGAAATATACAAAATATCAGGGTTTATTGGGGTTATGAAAAAATTAGGTATTACTAAAGAACCCTCCTTTGTTGATCGTAATATAAAAAAAGGAGTCAGGGCTTCCTATAAAATTGTAGCAGTCGATGAAGATAATCTTAAGAGTAAAAAATCAGATATTATTACTGTTTTAATTCCAGATCAATAAGGCACGAAGTCGGTGACCAGCTGTCTTATTTCTCAGCTCTTAATTCTCTGTTTCCTCTTTTTTGTTGATCCCTGGCACCTGAAATCTGATATTACAATTCTATTATCAAAGCCTGTTCGTCGCAAACAGGGAACTTTGAACAATTAACACAATCCTTCCAGATTTTCTGCGGCAGGTCTTCCTTATCTATCGGATGAAACCCTATTTTTTTAAAAAATTCAGCTGTATAAGTTAAGACAAAAACTTTTTTTACGTAAAGTAACCTGGCTTCTTCCAGGCAATATTTAACTAAAGCGGAACCTATGCCAAGAGACAGGCTGTTTTCCAGAATTGCCAGTGATCTGATTTCTGCAATATTTTCCCAGCTTACAGCTAATGCAGCTACCCCGTGGACCCCGTTATCTTTCTCATATACGGAAAAATCACGTATATGTTCATATAAATCATTTAACGTTCGGGATAGCATTTCACCCCGCTCCGCGTAAGGTTTTATGGTTTCCTGAATTGAGGGGATATCATTTAAGGTTGCTTTTCTAATCATAGTTTAAAATGTTTTTTACACTCCTCTTGATGCCCTCTTGAGAGGGATTAAGAGGAGTGTAAATTGCGGCTACACCGCAATATATCTTTCACTAATAAAAGAAGATTTCGGATCAGGCGGGGGTTTAGGCGGGCCTTTTATGCCACAGGCGGAAACAGTATAACCCATTGTTATAATTAAGAGAATTACAATAATTTTTTTCATAACTCCATCCTGAATGTTAATCTAATGAAAGATTTTTATTAAAACCAGAGGTATTTAATCAAACTCTAAAAACAAAAGCAAGTTAAATATATTTTACAAATTTGTTGAATATAATTTTTATAATTGAATAGTTGTTTTTGTATTCGTATACTACAATCCATGCCCGGCAATAAACTGAAAAATTTGAACATCCTTTCTTTCAACTGGCACGAGCCCTATTTGTGTTTATTGGCTGAAACTTCTCATCACTTTACAATCGTGGAACCTGAAGTTAGAAAGGGTTTTACAATGCGGTGGAGAAAAGAATTACGGTTTTTACCAGACAATATTACTCTCATGGATAAAGAAACCGCCTTATCAGAATTGGAGGCAGGCGCTTTTGACCTGGCTGTTTGTCAGAATGTAAAAGATTTGATCTTTATCAAAGAGTTTCTCCTTCCTAAAATCCTTGTGTTTCACAATAAGTTATCTACTGAAATTGCCCTGGGAAGAAATCAGGTTAGGCGGGAAGAATATTTATCTCCCTTAAGAAATATTTTCAATGTAGTTTCCCTTGTGTTTATATCTGAAAACAAACAGAAAGACTGGGGTTTTAAAGGCAGAATTATCACGCCAGGAATAAATGTGAAAGAATATGGAGGTTATTCCGGAGATATTAAAAAAGTTTTAAGAGTGGGAAATATGATCAGGGAAAGAGACCTGATGATGGGGCATACCGTTCAAGAGAAGATATTAGAAGATATCCCTAATACACTGATGGGGGAAAACCCAACTATTCCTGAATCACAAGTATCAAAAAACTGGGAGGAATTAAAGTCTAATTATGTAAGCCATCGGTTATTTTTAAATACTAACGTTAATCAATATGAAGACGGTTATAACCTTTCGATGCTGGAAGCCATGGCTACAGGTATGCCGGTGGTTTCTACAGGAAATGACACATCTCCTATAGTGAATGGTGAAAACGGTTTTATTTCTGATGACATTCAGTACCTCAGAGAAAAAATCGCATTTCTACTTGAAAACAGGGAAGAAGCTAAGCGAATAGGAAAAAATGGACGCGAGACTGTAAAAGAACATTTTAGCCTGGAGAAATTTGTAGAAAAATGGGAAACCACCATTGACGATACTGTTAAAAATTTTGTTCGAGATTCAACGGCTTCTACCGAAATTCATGCAGAGCAACCTGCAATCAATAAAGAACTGCAGGATTTACTCGACAAGGCGTCTCAATTACAAAATGAAAATATAGAAAAAGCTATTGAGATGTATAAAGATGCTGAGAGGAAATTTCCTGAAAACGAGGAACTTCTTTTAAAACTCGGAGCGTGCATGCTCGTTACAAACCAGATTGAAGAATCTGAAAAACATTATAAAAAGGCAGAGAGGCTGTATCCAAATTCATCAAAGTCCCGAACAGGTCTGGGTTTTTTGGAAATTCAAAAGGGGAACCTGGACGCAGCTTCTGATTATTTTCTAAAAGCAATAACGCAAGATTCATCAAATGATATAGCAATTTACGGGGAGGGAATCTGTTTATGGAATAAGGGAGAAAAGAGAAAAGGGCTTCAAAGGTATTGTGATGCGCTGGATATTAATATTGAAAACATGCAGGCCCTCACAAGTTTAACTGAAGCAGTTTACGAGCTTGGCAGCTTTGAAGTTGCTGAAAAATATTTCAAAGAATACCTTTCCCTCCATCCTGCTAATTTAAATATGCTTTTTAGCCTTGCCGGTATCCAGTTTAAATTAGGAAAAATAAATGAGGTTAAAGAAAATTTAGAAAAAATATTAGTTTTTGACCCCACCCGTAATGACGCAATTCAGTTAATGGAAATAATTAAAAGCCAATTCAAACAGGGAAAGAAAGGGTGAGCAGGATATTCTATACGTAAGACTTTACTCCCTTTATCCTATCTACTCCCCGAAAAAATATCCATTCTAATATATGGTTTCTGTTAACACACAATCGGTTCAAATCATAGGCCATAGGGGAAGCGCCGCGCCTTTTCAGGAGAATACGCTGGAAGCTATTTCATATGGGATTTTATCCGGTGCAAGAATGATTGAGATAGACTTGCGATTAAGTAAAGACAAAGAGGTTATCCTTTCCCATAATGAAAACCTTTCCAAAATAACCGGAATCAATCAAAATATTTCGGAGAAGACCTGGGAAGAACTATCTCAACTGCAAATTAAAAAAAAGAAAGAAATATTTCGTCTTGCACGTTTAAAGGACGTTTTTAAAAGTGTGCCCGATGATATCCAATTTTATCTTGAAATAAAGACATCAAGATCTCTTTATCGCCCAGGGTGGGATAAAATACTGGTGGATAAAGTAATTTCCCTTATAAAAAAAGAGAAATTTAAAAAAAAGTGTCTGATCATGTCATTTGAACAGGACATTGCATCTTATGTGAAAAAAAAATATCCCTCTTATAGTGTAGGAATAATACTTAATTCCAAAACAAAATTTAATACCCTTTTAAAAAATACTAAAATTAAATTTGATTGTCTTGCTCTAAATTATAAATTATTAACAAAACGTAATTTACAAATTATCCGTAATTCAGGGATTCCATTGATTGTGTGGACAGTGAACAGCAAAAGGCTCTGGAAGAAAATAGTTTCTTATCGGCCATGGGGTATTGTCACCGATTATCCGGAAAAGTTCAGCAGTAGTGATCCCAAGTCATAATTTGAGATATAAAACTATATGTGTGGTGTTACCGGAATAATAAATTTTAATAATGCCCCTATTTCAGAAAACGTTCTTATCGGAATGGGAAACGCTTTATCTCATCGTGGACCGGATGATGCAGGAGTATATATTAACAAGATAAAAACAGCTGGGTTAGCTCATAAAAGACTTTCTATAATTGATCCTTCGTCTGCCGGACATCAACCCATGTGCAACGAGGACGGGACACTATGGATAACTTACAATGGGGAGATATATAACCACCCGGAGTTGCGTAAGCGATTAAAGGGCTCAGGCCACACCTTTAAGTCAAATTCTGACACAGAGACAATAGTACACGCCTACGAAGAGTGGGGGATCGAGGTATTGCTGGAAAAACTTCGCGGCATGTTCGCTTTTGCAATCTATGACACAAAAAAATTGCGCCTTATAATTGCGCGTGATCGTCTTGGAATTAAACCCATATATTATTTCCACAATGACGATACGATAATTTTTGCCTCTGAGATAAAAGCTATTTTAAAATCCAACCCTGTTTTAAAAAA
>CAYMVZ010000033.1:0-21495 GCA_964394335.1 uncultured Nitrospinota bacterium
CAAACAATTTAACAGATTAAAGTCCTTATGCAGCTAAGAGTGGACTTGACCCCTTTTCTTTTCAACATTCTCTACTCTTTGTTTTGGGTAGGTAATCAGGGTCGTTATGCTAGAGATATTACTGAAAAAAACAAAAGAAAATGTCAGAAAATAATAATTCATTGGACAATTGTAATAAAGACAAAAAAAGCTCCCTGTGGGACTACTTCTATCCTAATTTCAGCAAAACATGGAAGTGTATATTAACTCTTGCGATCATTTTTGCAGGGATAGTTTACGGTGGAATTACGATTTGTAAAATTTTTAATGAGCCCTCTTCTTCGAGCAAACCTGAGTGGGCTAAAAATGCACTCATAATTTGGGCTGTAGTACCACCACTGTGGTTTTGGTTTGACTACTTTT
Organism: uncultured Nitrospinota bacterium; assembly: GCA_964394335.1. Taxonomy (GTDB): domain Bacteria; phylum Nitrospinota; class Nitrospinia; order CAJXCL01; family CAJXCL01; genus CAJXCL01. The sequence goes on from CAYMVZ010000033.1 coordinate 403, forward strand.
TTATTTGGAAAACAGAAAATTTGAAAGACGATCCAATTGCGCTTGAAAAATTCAAATACGGACAGTCAGTAAGTCGTAACGTTTGGTTGGCCTTTGTCGTCCTTTTAGCCGCTTTTTACTTTAAATCATAGATTTCTTGTAAACATATTTTAATTGAAATTACTAAAAGCGCATAACAATTTGGTGCACAGGACAGCGAGCAATGAGTCGCCGTTTCTAAGACCCACTACTAATAAGGTTTTTGGAGATTCAAACTTTATTTTGCTTTTGCTCACTGCCTGTGACCAAGAGCGTTAGAAATCCAGGAGGAAAATCTTATGTTCATTAAATATTTTTGGTTGTGGTTGATTGGTGTTACATCTCTAATTGTATCTGGTTGCGCAACAACACAAATCAGTAAAAACGTTAATACTCAACAGTACTATGAAATGGCTATCTCAGATGCTGCCATAATCGAAGTTAGCGAAATTATTCCTCTTCCAGTAATAAAGTCTGAAAGTGTGATAGTTGTAAGCTGGACAAAGTATCCTAATAGCTATCCTGAAGGGGAAATAATCAATCTAGATTGGTCTCCGTGGGTAACGTTAGATGGAGAAGTAAAAAAAGCTTGTAAGAATTTTAAAAAAAATACTCTTAAAGAAAATATTCAGCAATTACTTGGTTTGCCTGCAAACCATGACGAAGATCGTAGTTTTGTAACGTTAAATGTTAATTCCGTGTCTATATTTCGTCCATGTGCTAATCCGAGTGTAACAGATGAGAAATGCCTTCAAGAGTTACCAAAAGATATTAGCTTAGAACACGCAAAGTGGTTTGCCAAACAGACATCTAAGGCATATAAGCGCCCTGAAGGTTTCCCATGGACTCGTTTAGGATATACATATAACTGGAAGGCTGGAGAGAATGAAGTTGGTCTTGCAGAATTTGTTATTAAAAAAGGGGCTTTCGTAAAAACTCTATCTGTTGTAGATACAAAAACTTATTGCAGTAATTAATTTCTAACATGTTGCTACACCAGACCACGAGCAGCAAGCTTTTTTCAAAAGGTTTGCTGCTTACATGTTTTTTTATGAATGAGGGTCAAATCTTTATTATTGACAAAACTTCACACTATCAAACACTATCAATGTAATAAGAAAGGGGGTCAAGTCCACTCTTGACTGCATTAACAATTTGTATTGTACTTTAAAGAACTTCAATCTACAATCAAGCGTGGATTTCAAAGATTAGTCGCAGTGGTTTTTCCTTTTTTAGGCGCTGTTTAGTTTTTGTTTTTTACAGCGACTTATACAAGTCTTTTAATTAAGCTAAATCTTTTTTACGTTATTTCTTATGCAGCTAAGAGTGGACTTGACCCTTTTTTCGTGTTGGTTTTATGAAGTTACCTGAACGTGCTAAAGACAACAAGACGGACATTATTGCGGGCATGGAAGCGTGGGGCAATGCCTTTAGTGCGGAGCATCCTGGGACAATTTTGTCCTTCTATGCTGATGATGCAGTCCTGTGGGGCACACTCTCCCCGACCCGCCGAGAAAACCGAGCGGCCATTCGCAACTACTTTGAACAAGTCTTCACTTTCACAGAGCGCAAGGTGACGTTCCACGATCCACTCATCCGGGTCTATGCCAATATGGCGATCAACACGGGGCCTTACACGTTCTCGTGGGTTAAAGACGGCCAAGCCGAAACGATTCCCGCGCGCTATAGTTTTATCTACGTGAAGCGCGACGAGCGCTGGCTGATTGTCGATCACCACTCGTCTATCATGCCTACCCTTGAGGTGGTCACATATGGAGGAAGCCATCATACATGAGTGGCGCCAAACCTTGATTGTTGACTTAAAAGTATTTGCTCTTAAACCTTTTGTTTTTTGTGTAAAATAAGAATGAGGGTCAAATCTTTATAATTGACAAACTTAACGCTATCAATGCAGCAAAGGCAGCCATGCCCAACTATCTATTCAACCTAACACCAAACAGCAAGTCTACGTGCGACTATCACTTGAAACAAAAGTTTTGTGTTAAAATAATATCTTCAATAACTTGTTCGGCCTAGGATAATGGGGTCGTTAGCTAAATGACATATTACAAAGATTTATCGAGGTATGAAGACTTTAGAGTAGAAGGTTATCATGTTCTAAATATAGGATGGTTGAACATAAATCATGACTATCCTTAAGGATATACATCAAAAAGATTCAAGAATAAATTAAAAACACTCTGCTTATCACATGTCATCAACCTTGCGATGGGAGTTCATGAATGTGAGTTCTGTTTAAGAGAAATAATTGATTATGATAAACTCCAGAATTTAGAAAATAAAAAAAGAAAAATTATTTTGCGGTTAAATGCTCTAAAAAAACTAAGAAAAGAAGGGAAATTGAAAAGTAAAGATGAAATGAAACAATTACAGGATCAACTGGTAGAAATAACACGTGAGGACTGTGGTGATCCATCCTCAATGGCCCCTGGAGCAAATGCTAATTGAGAAATAAGAGTCATTGGCGAAGGTGTTATCTATACCGCGCCTACAATGATATATTACTATGTGGAAAAGCATAATTACTTGCCACCAAAAGAATTCGTAAAAGCTATTGAAAATCATACTTAGAAAAAACATAACCATTAAATCTACTTGACCCAAAACAGCGAGTCACAGTTAATTCAGTTTTTCTGCAACAAAGGCAAGTGATTATGTTCGTTAGCTTGATGTTATCCAAAAATACAGGAATTAAATGAGACGCAAACCTGGAGAAAAAACAAATCCTATTAAACTTCCAGCTATTGACGGTTCTAATTTCGACACAGAAAGTATAAAAGGCAAACCTTTCATGCTTTCGTTTTTTCGTTTTGCTGGCTGTCCATTCTGCAATTTGCGAATTCATGAACTTGCTCGGCGGTTCAATGAATTTGATGATAATTTTACTGTTGTTACTATTTTTGATTCTCCGTTGGATGACCTTAAGCGTCATACCGAAGGACACAAAGCTCCTTTTCCAATCCTGGCAGACGAAAGCAATCAATATTATAGAGAGTTTGGTGTTGAACACTCGGTTTGCGGCATGTTTAAAGGAATGATTTTTCGTATGCCAACATTAGTAAAGGCTATGTTAAAGGGCTATCTACCAACAACAATTAAGGGTAGTGTGACAACAATGCCAGCGGATTTTCTAATTGACAAGGCCGGTCTTATTCATACTGCACATTGTGGGAAAGACGAAGGAGATCATTTACCCTTTGATCAACTAAAAGCATTTTTTATGAAACAGTAAAATGTTTTTAATAATGGCTTTAAGCTAACAACAGTCCATGTTACTTGAAACAAAGATGTACTTCCGCATCAAATACAAAAAAAATGTATTTGGCTTCCCAATTACCAATAATCCCCTATCCCTGAAATATTCTTGACTTCAACTAATACTTGCATTAGTATTAGCCATATTTTTTTTGACTATTCTAATCTTATAAATAATTAAATTCTTTATGTTAGATACTTTTATTAATCTTAGAAAAGCTGGAGGGATGGTATGAGTGAGAAAGAACTACTGATAGTTGTATCAAAACTCAAAAAATATATTCGTTCGACACATGGAATGAGTACGGCGGGCAACGTTGCATCAGCATTGTCTGAAGTCGTCCGCAATTTATGCGATCAAGCGATCGAGAAAGCAAAATCGGATGGCCGCAAAACCTTAATGGATAGAGACTTTAATTAAGTAGCAGTTTTCGGAAAGTTTGGGAACCTGATAAAACCTATATCTTCTCTCAGCGGTCTGTTGCCAGAGCTAAATTTATAGGAAAGACTTCAATACTTTTTTTTGCTTTTTTAATATATATTAACCTCGTCTAAAGCCCCTGCTTGCCAAGGAGTGGAAGTGCAACACGCAGGGGTAGTGTTAATAATATTTTCATTCCCTTAATTCAAAGCAAATAGAATCTTTTCCTAAAAGTTCTTCAATTTCCAAAATCAGTTTATCATCAGGGTAAACTTTAAGCTGACTTGAAGTATTCAAAGAAATTGATTTTCCATCAGGGAATATTAAATGAAGCAAAACATCATTTTTCCCTCGATGTGCCGCCAATACTGATTTTATTTTTTCCAGGAAGTCTGCTTCCAGGCCGGCGGTTTGAATATTTACGTGAATTTTTCCTGTCCAGTTTTCAGCCGCTTCGGAAAGGAGCATTATATCCTTCGCGATAATTTTTATTGTTTCATTACTGGTATCTATATGACCTTTCACAAGTATGGAGTTATCACTTTTTAAAACAGACTCGGTTGCTTTATAAACATCGGGGAAAACGATTATTTCCACAAACCCAGCCAAGTCCTCTAAAGTGATATATGCCATGATTTTTCCTTTTTTAGTCATCTGAGTTCGAACTTTAATAATTATTCCCCCGATATTGATCTGGCGTCCATTATTCATTTCTGAGATATTCTGCGAGTTGCAATTAGTAAAGCGATCTAACTGCTTTTTCTGATTTGCCAATGGATGACCGGTAATATAAAAACCAAGGGTTTCTTTTTCATAGGCAAGGGTCTCATTTTCTTCCCAGGCATTAACATTTGTTTTTCCATTGCCTGATTTATGGGTAGATTCATAAATCTCATCAAACCCGAACAATCCTTTTTGCCCGTTTTCCCTGTCTTTTTGAATGCGTTGAGCCGATTCCATAGCTCCAGGCATCTCGCACATAAGCTCCCACCTTTTTGCTCCAGTGGAATCAAAGGCACCACATTTTACCAGGCTTTCAATAACCCTTTTATTAACAGTCCGTTGATCCACTTTCTCGCAAAATTCAAGCAAAGAAGAAAACCGTTCTTGTTTTTCCCTTGCCTTGAGTATCGCCTCAATAGCACTTTGGCCTACATTTTTTACAGCCGCCAATCCAAATCGGATACTATTTTTTACTACTGTAAAATCTTTATGGCTTTCATTAACATCCGGCGGCAACACCTGGATACCCATTTCCCGGCATTCATTAATATAGAGAATGACTTTGTCGGTATTATCCATATCGCACGTAAGGAGCGAGGCGAGGAATTCCACCGGGTAATGACTTTTTAGGTAAGCGGTCTGATAAGCAATCATCGCGTAAGCCGCGCTGTGAGATTTATTGAAACCATATCCCGCAAAATGTTCTATCAGATCAAACATTTTTTCCGCTTTTTCTTTAGAGATTTTGTTATGTAGAGCTCCGGAGACAAATTTTCCTCTCAACTCCATCATTACTTCCGGCTTCTTTTTCCCCATAGCTCTCCTGAGAAGGTCAGCACCGGCAAGACTGAATCCGGCCAGTTCTGATGCCAATTTCATAACCTGCTCCTGGTAGAGGATGACCCCATGAGTTTCATGCAGGATATTTTTTAACTGGGGCAGATCATATTTTTCCGGTATAGTTCCATGTTTTCTTTTGATGTAGTCATCCACCATGCCACTATTAAGCGGGCCGGGACGAAATAGGGCAAGAAGCGCAACTATATCTTCAAATGTGTTCGGTTTCATTTTTCTTAAAAGGTCGCGCATACCCCGGCTTTCAAGCTGAAAGACTCCCAGTGTTTTAGCTTCACTCAACTTTTTAAAGGTCTCCGCGTCATCTAATGGGATAGTGTCCAGATTAATTTCTTTCCCTTCAATCTTTTTTATCTTTTTTATCGTCTTATCAATGACTGTAAGAGTTTTAAGGCCAAGAAAATCCATTTTCAAGAGGCCCAGTTTTTCTATATTCCCCATGGTAAACTGTGTGACCACTTCATCATTGGTCCCCTTGTAGAGCGGGAGAAACTCTGTGAGCGGTTTCGGGGAAATCACCACGCCAGCAGCATGAGTTGAGGCATGACGTGGGAGACCCTCCAAGGTGAGGGCGATGTCCAGCATGTCTTTAACCTGCTCATTTTTTTTCTGTAGCTCTTTAAGTTGTGGTTCTTCTTCTATTGCTTCTTTGAGCTTAATATTTATCCTGTTCGGGATCAGTTTAGCTATTTTATCCACTTCTCCATAAGGCATGTTGAATACCCTGCCGACATCTCTAACAACCGCTTTGGCGCTCATAGACCCAAAAGTAATCAGCTGTGAAACGTTATCCTTTCCGTACTTTTTAGTCACATACTCAATGACCTGACTTCGTTTATTCATGCAAAAATCAATATCAATATCAGGCATGCTGATACGCTCCGGGTTCAAAAAACGCTCGAAGAGGAGGCCGTACTTCAGAGGGTCAATATCAGTAATGCCCAGACAATAAGCCACGAAACTTCCTGCTGCCGAACCCCTGCCCGGCCCCACCGGGATATTATTTCTTTTCGAATAGTCAATAAAATCCCATACAATCAGAAAATAGCCGGAAAAATTCATTTTTTTAATTGTCTTAAGTTCTTCGTCTAATCTTTCTTTGTAGGTTGATATAATGTCCCTATCTTTTTTCTGGTTTTTTGCGTTTTCAATTAAGAACAGTTGATTTTTCTGCAGCTTTTTTTCCATTCCATGCCTGGCTAATTCACCCAAAAGACTATCCAAAGTGGAATCCTGGGGGACATCGTAATGAGGCAGGTGAATTTTGTCAAATTGCATATCGAGGTTGCAATGCTCGGCGATTTTGATTGTGTTAGAGATAGCTTGTGGAATTTCTTTAAATAAAGTTTTCATGCTATCTGGAGATTTAAAGTAAAATTGGTCGCCGGAAAATTTCATTCTTTTTTCATCAAGAAGTGTTTTCCCGGTCTGAATGCAGAGGAGTATCTCCTGTGCTCTTGCATCCTTTTGTTCAAGATAATGACAATCATTGGTAGCTACAAGGGGAATGGATAGTTTCTTTCCGATTTTTATTATTTCTTTTGTAATCTCCCGTTGGCCTTCAATTCCCTGGTCCTGTATTTCAAGATAGTAATTCCCTTCACCCATAGTTTCTTTATAAAAAGAAGCAGTGTTTATGGCTTCTTGCATTTTTCCGACAGAAAGTAACCGGGACAGTTCTCCCTTTAAACAGGAGCTTAATGCGATCAACCCTTCAGAATGTTGAGACAACAACTCTTTATCGATTCTCGGCTTGTAATAAAATCCTTCGAAAAATGCTTTGGTGGTCAATTTTGACAAATTTTTGTAACCCTCTTCGTTTCTCGCGAGCAGTATCAAATGATAAGAAGCGTCGGGAAGGCCTGCTATTGTAGTTTTTTCAAAGCGGCTTTTGGGGGCAACATAAACCTCACATCCTATAATCGGTTTAATGCCGTGTTCTTTTGCCTGTAGAAAAAAATCTACCGCACCAAACATATTGCCGTGATCTGTCATGGCAATTGCAGGCATTTTGAACTCTTCCGCTCTTTGAAATAGCTGCTTAAGTCTCAGAGCGCCGTCAAGCAGACTGAATTCTGTGTGAAGGTGCAAATGTACAAAATCAGAGTGGTGCATATAAGAACTATAGTCGATTATAAATGAGGAGAGTATTATTCTTCAAAAAAGTAATCCATCTCTTTAACAAGCTTGAAATAGTGTAACACAATGAGCGCAAAAACAACCGGCATGCCAATAAAATAAAAAAGAACGCTGTGTTATATTTAGGTAGTAAAGAACCCCGTGCTTCCAGACAGGGCATTTTAAAGGTCATTATATTCTTGTCCGTGTCACACTTAGCCCTTAGTCAAGTTCAGGGCAGGCTCTGCTAAAGTGCGGCATGAGTAATATTGTGTTATCCTTCGGCATGCTCAGGATGACTATTAATTGTATTCCTTTGTTCCCCGTGCTCCCGCACAGGGAATCCAGGTTTGTTTTTTCATGAATTGACGTTTTCCAAATCCCGATATGTTTTCTAAATCTGGATTTTGATCTTAAGCACTTATTGTATATAATTTTAAATTATGGTAATATTCAATTCAATAGATAAATTAAAATTTTTTTAGAGGATACTTTTAAATGGGTTTAAAAGATATATTGTTTCAAGAGTATGCTGTAGTTGGTCTAAATGAACAATTAAGAACATTACAAAACAAGTACAAACTTAAAAAGGGAAGACGATTTAATGATAAGAACATTACTTATGAAATCGGGATACCTAAAATTATTGAAGACAGTATTGAATTTGAGGTGAGTTCTAAAATTCCTCAGGATGAACTAAGTAGCAAAGAAGGAATGAAGCAGTATTTTGAAGCAGTAAAAGGTCTTCTTCTTAAATCAGACTATAAACCTGCGTCTGTTAAAATGGAAAATATTATTTGGGATGCTGATAAGGAAACGGAAAAAAGCAGAGATTATGTGAAAGTTAATTATCGTGTGGGTTTGCAAGATCTTTATTCTGAAAATGAAGTAGCAAAACAGGCTGAGAAACTAAGAAAATATCCCGACAAATATGATTTTCCCAAAGTTCCGGGAATCACTTCTCTGCATGGCCGCATACTTTTGCTTGCTATAAAAGAAAATATTGACAAAAAAGGGGGTGAAACTATCCGATCTTTTATTGAAGCCAATGAAAAAATACGAACAAAATTATGTAAACCCCGCGGGTGATGTTTTATTTCGTATCTATCTTTTCGCCCTTTTCTTTAATAAACTGGTTGATGACTAAGAAAATTGATTCTGGTTTTGTCAAAGACCCTTCCCCTTTTTCAATATCTTCTATAATATCTTTCAAAGTAAATTTATCCCGGTTTTTGAATTTTGCCAGATATCTTCCGAGCTCTGTATCGGAACCGGCTTCTTTAATTAATTGATCCACATGATTTCCTTTTTTCTCAAGATTACGAAGTCTATCAATTTTATTTTCAAAAATAACTGATAGCATTTCCCTCATTCTGTTTTCAAAAGAATGGTCCCTTTTTGCCCTTAATTGTCCCTGGGCTGCAATTTTCGCTTTTTCATCCGGGTTTCTTAAATAATATTTTATTAAAGACCTAAGTTCATTTAAATCTTTGTAGCAAATAATTTCCTTACCTATTTCAAACAATTCCGGAAGCTCGGAACGGTAATCAACTAACTGAAAGCCACCACAGGCTGCGATTTCAAAAGTTCTGGGATTTACAAAATCTCCTACTGGATTTACTCCCTCATGAAAAGAGGACGAATGAAGGTTAAGGTTTATTTTTGCGGCATTGTATATTTTCACACATTCATCCTCATTAACCCGGGTTCCATCTTTCTGAACTAACATGCCAACCGGGGAAGACAGATCCCATCCGGAACCCCAAATTTTAAAATCAAAATCAATTAGTTTTTCAAGTAAAACCTTTCGGTTATAATATCCTGCTCCCATAAAGGACAGGTCACTTCCGAAATATTTTTTTTCTCCCGCCGGCATAGTAAACATACAGTGTTTTTCAGGTGCACATGCCTGGGGTAAATAGTAATAGTTTTTCACCTCATTACATTTTAATTTTTCAAAAAAGGCCCCCCTCTGAATTGTAAAAATATAATCATAATGCTGAACAACCTTTTCCCAATAAGAAAGGACTCTGAAATCTTCCACAAACCAGAATACCAGTGGAGCATTAAGCTCTTTTAAGCGCGACAACGTTTCCTTTCCTAAAGGGGCTTGTGCTACCGCAATAATTAAATCCGGCCCTACTTCTGCAGCTTTAGCTGTCGCGGCCTCTCCCAGGAAATTAGTAAACAATGAAATCAATGCCCCTGTATTTTGTTGATTAGTAGTCACTTTATTAATTTCGAAAAAACTTTCCTGAAATTTATCTGATTCCATCACCTCTACAGAATGTCCAAGGTTTAGCAAGGCGTCTTTAATATAAATTGCTGTTGGTAGGGATCCACCGTAAATCGGATTAACTACCAGTACTTTCAGTTTTATTTTTTCCAGAAGATTGCAGACGGTTAATTTTGCAGTTAAAGAATTATAATAATCAGGCAATAAATTTACAGACGGGCTGTGAGATAACAATTGAAATTTTAAATGGGAATACTCCCTGACAACTATTGAAATGTCCTTAGCAACGATCCAGTTTATTTTTGGAATTATTTCTGTCAAATCCAGATGTTCCAAAGCGCATTTCAAAATTTCTAAGGAAGGTTCAACTACATAAATCGGGTCTTCAATACGATTTAAAAGTGCCCGGACATGGTAACCCATTCCAAATCCAAACACACAGATTGAAATATCTTTAGGTATGTCAAAAGTTTGAGCCCAGCCCTCCCCTTCTTTCAGTGGGTCATATTTACTATGCAAATATTTATCGTTGATTTTGAGCGTAGGTTTGCCAGTTTTTGATGTTTCTACTTTTAGTTGACCGGACTCTTTCACTGAATCAATTTTTGCTGCCAGGAAAGGGTCACACTTCCGCAATTCATTTATGTTTTCTTCATAATAATTCATAATTAAATAAGAAGTTACTAAAGGAAATTTAATTTGTAAAGAGAAATGATTGAAAAAGAAAATATAAGCGCAATTAACTATACTAATTTCAATAATTTAAATTTTCAAAAAGTGGTCGATTGTGGAAGTGAGATTAATTTTTAGGTTCTCCCTTTCCAAATAAAAACTCAAAAGTCAGTTATAAAAATCTATATATCCGAATAGGATAGGGAGAAGGCCGAGAACTGCTTTGACGGTTTATGTTTCGCTGACAAGATTGTTTACTTCGATCGGCTGCTTAAAGTTTTTTAATTAGTCTTTTAATATTGATTTTTCTAAACTTTTCTGCTTGAATCTCTTTCATAGCTATACTTCTTTCTTATGTTTATACTTTAACTAACTTCTACATAGGCTCAAATCAAGAAAGGATGTAGCTTTTTTATTTAACTCAACCACTTTCAACAATATAGCAACCTTCCGTATAGAGTTCGCTAAACACTTTCAAAAAAAGAAAAATGGCAGTTAAGAATCTTAAACCATATATGATAGGCATAGCCGGACCTTCCTGCTCTGGCAAGACAGCTCTTGCCAAATACCTTATGAAAAAGCTCGGCCAGGACAACTGTTCAGTGATCCAGCTCGATTCCTATTATCATGATCTTTCCCATCTCACTCCAAGGGAAACCGATAAGCATAACTATGATCATCCTGGCGCACTTGAAAAGAATCTCTTAATAGAACATATACGTAGTATAGCTGACGGCAATAACGTCTATGTTCCTGTATACGACTACGTTACTCACACCCGTACCCAGGATAATAGACTCCAAAAACCTATGAAATTTATTTTAGTAGAAGGTCTATTTACTTTTTACTGGGAGAGATTGAGAAAGGTTTTTAACACCACCGTTTTTATTAGTGTTAAGGACAGCGTATGCTTTAACAGGCGGGTTGCACGAGACATAAAAGAACGCGGGGTCACACGGGAATACGTAATAAATCAGTACGAAACAACAGTGCGCCCTATGTTCAATAAATTCATCAAACCAACAAGGGTATTCGCTAATCTGATTGTCAATGGTGAAGATCTGCCGGAAAAATCCGCAACTTCCATAATGCACTATATCAACTATCAGTCGTTATAATCTTAATGATATAATTAAGCTTTATACCAGCCCACGTAAAAATCATCCATTTTCTCAATTCTAACTGGCTAATCGAATCGCCTGGTGCCTGCCAAATTGTTTATAGAACAGCAACTGCATTTCTTTGCTGGCCTTTTCGAAAATACCGAGATTAATTGCAAAAATTTTACTTCCTTTTTCTGCAATTAAATCTGCTTTTTGCTTTTTGGCGGCATTTAATTTGGCTTTCTGTGTAAAACAATCGCCCTGGCTTAAAGTTGAGACTGTATTACCTTGCTTCATGACTTTAACCGTTCCTTTTAATAAAATATAGAAGATATGAAATTTCCCGTTAGATTCTTCATTATTTTCTATCCTTTGATTATCCTTTACATTGATAAATGAGTGAGGCAGAGTGAGGATTTCTCCTATTTGATTTGAAGAAAATGGAGCGAAAAACGATGTGGTTTTTAAAAGTCTTGTGCGGGATAAAAACTGAAATACATTTAAATCGTGGTTGCTATCTTCATTAAAAGTATCTTCCTCTGTATCATTCGGATAAACTAAATCATTGGCTATGAGCCGACTTGCATTTGTGAGTTTTTGGGCCAGTGTAATCGCTATTCTTCGGATTAATTTATTTCTCATATCAGATGTTTTAATACAATCAATTTTCTTTCCATTTATTTCCATTACAAGGGTTTCATCAGAAACAGCAATTACATCTGCTGTTCTTTTCTGATTTATAAGGTAGGCCAATTCTCCAAAGCAGTCTCCTATTTCCAATGTAGACAACTTTTTCTTTTGTTTTATAATATCAACAGAGCCTCTTAAAATTACAAAATAAAAACCCTCGTTGTTTTCGTCAACTTCATTCTCTTTTAAAATGTGTTCACCTTTATTATATCTATCGATCCTATTTAACTCTAAAAGTTGTTCCAACTCCGAATTAGTAAACCCTTCAAAAAAGCTGAGATTTTTTAAATATTCTATATCTGACTGCATTACATCTCCAATCAATAGGTTATAAAGTTAGATCTATTAACTGTTATGATTTTAAAAACATTAGAAAAAATATTAAATACTTCCAATTGTTAATTTGTTTTTCTTTAAAAAGGATATTTTATTTTTGATTTCATAAGTAATATTTTTATCCTTAAATTTATAGTATGCAATAGTGCTCAACCCTTTTTTTTCCGTCGAACAACTGAGTTTGAACTTTTTCAAACTTTTCAATTCATTCTGAATAAAATCAGAGACCTCCTGAAAGGTTCCAAATTTTAAAGATTCAACACTTTTGTTGTTCTTAAATTTTTTAAGCGAAACACTTCCCATATTTTTTTCCTCCTATTTTTTTAATGCTTAGTCTCCATATCGACTAAATTTTTATCAATCTGCAGCTCTTCTTAAAAAAGTAGGTGTATCAATTTCTTCTTCCGTAAACATAAAATCATGATTGAGCGGCTTCACTTCCGGTTTGTTAGTTTTTTTCCATCTCAGGTGAGTTGGGATGTCAAAAACACGCATATTTGAAACAGCGTTTAGTTTTACCACCTCTTTTTTCTTTTCAGCTTCTTTAATTCCGAATCCGGTGGCTATTACAGTTACGCGAAGTTCTTTTTTCATTTTTTCATCGACTACAGCTCCAAAGATAATGTGAGCATCTTGATGTGCTTTTTCCTGAATTAAGGTCGCTGCCTCGTCTATTTCAAAAAGAGCCATATCCTTTCCACCGGTAATATTTATCAAGACTCCTCTTGCTCCCTCGATGCTGGTATCTTCCAATAAAGGACTTGAGATAGCATTTTGTGCTGCATCTATCGCGCGGTCATCACCTTCTGAGGAACCGCTTCCCATTATAGCCATTCCACCCACGCTCATAATTGTTTTTACATCTGCGAAGTCAAGGTTAATCAGACCGGGCGTCAATATTAAATCCGAAATACCTTTTACTGCCTGTTTCAGGACGTTATCTGCCGTTTTAAAAGCATCTCCTATTCCAGCATGCCTGCCTACAACACCTAACAATCTTTGGTTAGGGATAGTAATTAAAGTATCCACCGAATTTTTTAACTCCATTAACCCTGTTTCGGCCTGAACCATTCTTTTCTTGCCTTCAAAAAGAAAAGGTTTGGTAACAACTCCTACAATTAACGCACCTTTTTCTTTTGCCAGTTGCGCGATAACAGGGGCTGCTCCCGTACCTGTTCCTCCACCCATCCCAGCAGTTACAAAAACCATATCGACATCTTCAAACAACGCCCCGATTTCTTTAGAATTCTCTAATGCGGCCTGCCTCCCTACTTCAGGATCAGAACCAGCGCCCAGGCCTTTGGTGAGGTTTACCCCTAATTGCAGTTTGCCGGGAATCGTAGCAGCTTTTAGTGCCTGTATATCTGTGTTTGCAACGATAAAATCAACGCCTCTCATCCTGGAGGCAATCATTGTTCCAACAGCGTTGCTACCGCCACCTCCAACACCAACGACCTTAATGGTCGCACCACTCGTATTTTCTTTTGCTAATTCGATCATAAATGCTCCCTCCTTAAAAAAAGTTAATAAATATAGTTAATAAATTATAGATATCAATCCATTGCAATTTTCTTCTTGATGACAGCCGAAAACTCGCTTAAAAATACTCATCAATCCACTCTTTCATTCGGGTAAGAACCTTATTAAAAACTTTCGTTCCAGCCAGATTTCTGCTTTCTCCAGATTTGATTTTCTCCATGCCATAAAAAAGTAATCCAACGGCTGTCGCATACATTGGGCTATTAACTACATCGACTAATCCACCTATAGATTTAGGCATTCCTCTACGGACTGGCAGCTCAAAAATTTTTTCTGCCGCTTCTACCATTCCATGCATAATTGCTGACCCACCTGTTAGGACAACTCCAGAGGTTATTAAATCTCGATACCCGCTTTGAGCTATTTCTATTTTTATCAGAGTAAACAACTCATCCAATCTTGGTTCTATAATTTCACTCAAGAGATGACGAGAGAGAACTCTATTTTCTCTATCTCCAACTGATGGAACCTCTATAGTTTCTTTTTCGTTTATAAGGGATGTGAGCGCGCAACCATATTCCTTTTTGATTCTTTCAGCTTCTGATGTCGGGGTTCTAAGTCCAATGGCAATATCATTTGTTATGTGATTTCCTCCAATAGCCAGGACAGAAGTATGTTTAATCGCCTCCTGGAAGAAAATGGCGAGGTCGGAAGTTCCTCCGCCGATATCAATCATAGCCACACCCAGTTCTTTTTCGTCAGTACTCAGAACCGATTTGCTTGAAGCAAGTTGTTCCAAAACAATATCATTAACCCGAAGCCCTGCCCTGGTTACGCTTTTTACGATGTTTTGAGCGGAAGTAACTGCACCGGTTACGATATGGACTTTAGCTTCAAGCCGTACTCCAGACATGCCAAGGGGAGTTTTTATACCATCCTGATCATCCACAATATACTCTTGAGGAATTACATGTATAACCTCTCTGTCCATGGGTATGGCAACTGCTTTAGCCGCATCTATAACTCGGTTTATATCCGCCTCGCTTATTTCTTTATTTTTTACGGCTATAACACCGTGGCTGTTAAAACCCTTTATATGCCCGCCGGCAATTCCAACATAGACAGAATCAATTTCCGAACCGGACATTAATTCAGCTTCTTCAATAGCACTCTTGATAGACTCTACAGTGCTTTCAATATTCACAACTACGCCTTTCCTCAATCCTTTGGAAGGGTGTGTCCCTATGCCGATAACATCAAGCCCCCCTTGATCATTTAATTCACCTATGATGCAGCAGATTTTAGTAGTACCAATATCAAGCCCGACAATCAGGTTACTCGGCTTTGCCATATTTGATCCTCCTTATTAAGATAGAGAGCAAGCGTTCAGCCAAAAGCCGTCAGCTTTCGGACAAAATATGTAAGAAACAAAATATTTTCACACTGAACTCATTTTTCTACTTGCATTCCTGATCTCTGATAAGTGACCACTGAATGCTCACAGAAGTTTTAAAACAACCTGACCATCAAATGTCAGGTCAATGTATTTTACTTTCAAGTCTTCTTGATCAATTATTTTTGATGCGATCTTCAACTTATCCAGATTTTCCTTCAATATTTCTTCGGATACGCGGATAGAAGCGGTAGCTGTTCTTAAAATATACCTGCCCCCTTCTTCCATTGATATTGAAGTAAAATTAATAACTTGATCCGAATTTTTAACACTAAATATTTTTTCAATAAACTTGATGCCGTTTTTTATTTCCTCTGATTCTAAAGAACTTCCAATCTCGTAATAAGTTTCATCATTTAGCTGAATTGCAGGGAGGACCTGGTATTCATGACTTTCAATTTCTTTAATCAAGAAGGCTTTCCTGTCTACCAAAAAAGTCTTTCCATCAGTCATTTCAATTTTCGCAAAGGGGATTCGTTCTTTAATTTTTACTTGCAGGCTGGCAGGCATTTTTCTGCTGACTTCCGCCGTTTCAATCCAGGGATTATCCCTTAATCGATCTGATACATGCTGAATATTTGCTTGAAAAATATTCTGTCCAAAAACACTTTGTTTCGCCAGTTGTGTCACCTTGCTCTTTTGCAAAAAAGAGTTGCCTTTTATTCCAAAATCTGAAATTTTTAAATTAGCCGATGTCATAATCTGATAGTAAAGAAAATATCCACCAAAAATGAGTGCAAATGTAAAAAACGAGATAAAAGCAGTTTTTAAAATCTGCTTTACGCCGTTTATAAACAGTTCTCTCTTTTCCGAGGGCAAACGCATCGTGTCTTGAGATTGCTTTTGATGTCTTTGTTTTTTTATAATTTTATCGTTCTCCAATAATTTCGATTTCTGGTTTTAAAGATATACCTGCTTTAACCATCACTTTTTCTTGTATTAACTTTATTAATTCTTCAATATCTTTCGCTTTTGCTTTGCCTCTATTAATAATAAAATTAGCGTGTTTAGGAGATACTTCGGCGTCTCCAATGGACAAGCTTTTAAGCCCGGCTTCTTCGATTAAGCGTCCTGCGTGATGGCCTTTTGGATTTTTAAAGATTGAACCGGCCCCTTTTTGTGTAATCGGCTGACTGGCGCTTCTCCTTTTCAGCAGAGCTTTCATCTTTTGTGAAAGAGCGTTTTTATTACCTTTTTTCAATTTTAATATTGCTTCCAGGAAAATTCCTTTTTCCGGAAATTCTGTTCCCCTGTAATGAAAGCGTACTTCATTTTTCATGAACTCCTTCACCTCACCTTTCATATTGAGAATCCTTATGGAGTGAAAGATGTCTCTGATGTCTTTTCCTTCAGCTCCGGCATTCATTTTTAACGCGCCACCCAATGTGCCCGGCACGCCTATAAGCGTTTCTAAACCTTCCAAGCTCTTATCAACGGTATAACGGACAAGGGCCGGCATTGAGATTCCCGCAGGAGATACGACCAAAAATGTTTCGCTAGTTCCTGGAAGAATCTTAATATTCCCTTCCATTTTTTTTAAAGAAATTACCATCCCGTGAATTCCACCATCACGGACAAGCAGATTAGAGCCGTTTCCAAGAATGAAAATTGGAATATCGTTTTCACTGGCAATTCTAACCGCCAAAACTAACGAACCTTCATCTTTCGGGAAAAAGAGAACATCTGCATTTCCTCCTACCCTGAATGAAGTATGCAGGGAAAGAGGTTCTTTATACCTCTTTTCTCCATCAACATCTTTCAATATGTCTTTTATTGAAGTCATAAGTTTCACAGATAACATTTCTATTTCTTTATAATTTGTCGATAAACTCATTTCCAACTTTCCAAATATCGCCCGCCCCAAGTGTTAAAATTACATCATTGGCTTTTGTGTTATGTAAAAGATAATCAACTATCTCCTGTTTATCTTCTAACAGCAGAACATTTTTTTGCCCATGATTCTTTACTCCTTCAGAGATGAGACTTGATTTAATCCCTTCTATTGGTTTTTCTCCTGCCGCATAAATAGATGCGATAATTAGAAGGTTTGCGTCATAAAAGGAAGTAAAGAAATCATTCAATAGTAACTGGGTTCGCGAATAGCGGTGTGGCTGGAAAACTACGATTATCCTTTTTTCTTTGTAGATTTCCCGCAGAGTTTTCAAAGTTGTTTTAATCTCCGTGGGATGATGGCCGTAATCATCAACAACTAAAACGTCTTTTTTAGTGCTTTTTATCTGAAACCGTCTTTCAATCCCGCTAAACTCACTCTGAGATCGCGCGATAGATTCAAATGGAATATCCAGTTCCAGACCCACAGCTACTGCAGCTAAGGAATTCAGCACATTATGAATTCCCGGCATTTTAATATTAATTTTCCCTAAATTTTTTCCATGATAATCGACAGAATAACTGGTTATCTCCTCTGACATCTGGATATTTTTTGCCGAATAATCAGCCTGTCCTTTAAGACCATAAGTAATAAATCGTTTTTCTATCTCTGGAATCAGTGCCTGAATGTTTTCATCATCCAGACAAAGAATTGATACCCCGTAAAACGGTATATGGTTTATAAATTTCAAAAAGGCGGATTTTGTTTCTTTCATACTTCTGTAAAATTCGAGATGGTCGTTGTCTAACGAAGTTACAACTGCAATAGTGGGAGACAATTTCAAAAAAGAGCCATCACTTTCATCAGCCTCAGCAACCAGAAAATCTCCTTTTCCGAGTTTTGCGCCGGTATCCATGCTTTTCAGTTTTCCACCGATTACTGATGTCGGATCCAGATTTCCTCCGGCAAGAACAGCAGAAACCATCGAAGTAGTAGTGGTTTTCCCATGTGTTCCTCCTATTGCAATTCCATATTTTAGTCGCATCAATTCTGCCAGCATTTCCGCTCTCGGAATTACAGGGATTTTTTGCGTCCTGGCTTCCACTACTTCAACATTGTTCTTATCAATGGCTGCTGATATCACTAACACCTCGGCGTCATTTAAATTTTTTGCATCATGCCCAATAGAAATTTTAGCTCCAAGTCTGGAAAGACGATCTGTTGTTTCAGAAACGGCATTGTCAGAACCACTTACGTTATAACCAAAATTAATCAAAAGTTCGGCTATGCCGCTCATGCCGGCTCCTCCAATTCCAACAAAATGAATGTGTTGCGTTTTTCTAAACATTTTTGATATAGACTAAGCACAAAAAAGTTGCCCCGTTTACAAGCTCAGGGTGGCAAATAATTCCTGTCACATAGTGGCAGGGCCACAACCAAATGGGCTACCGCCCGATTGCCCAACAAAAACTTTGCTATAAAAAAACACTTTTACAAGTTTGTAGTATAAAGACATAACATGTCATGGTGAGCTTGCCGAACCATGCATTCCCTGTGATGAAATATTTTTAAATACGAGTTTATAACACTGATCTACAACTTTTTTTCCTGCATCTTTCATAGCCATCCTGGCGCTTGCTTTTTCCATTTCACGCAGTAGATTTGGCTGATGCATCAGTTCTTTAATGAGTTCTGCTAATTTCTTTCCGGACAAATCAGAATCCTTCACCATAACCGCCGCCCCATGCTCTACCAGGTATTCCGCGTTCAATTGTTGATGGTTATTTGCCGCAAAGGGATAAGGAGCTAAAATAGCCGCTCGTCCACAGGCCGCTAACTCGGCAATAGTCGATGCTCCTGCCCTGCATATAACCAAATTCGATCTTCGGTAAACATCAGCCATGTTGAAAATAAACCGGCTTACCTCGGCGGAAACATTTTTTGAAAGATATCTCGTTTTTACTGTTTTAAACTGTTGCTCACCTGTCTGGTGAATAAAGTGAAGCGAATTTTTATCCTCTGATAGAAAATCAAGAGCTTCAACCATAGCGCGGTTAATGCTACTTGCGCCTTTGCTTCCACCAAAAATAAGAACATTAAAGCGTGATTCCTTTGTTCTAGCTTTATCTTCATAATATTCCTCTCTAATAGGATTTCCGGTTACTTCCACTTTTTTCCCAGGGAAGTGTATTTTTGATTTCTCAAATGTGACAAATATTTTGTCCACAATTTTTCCTAAAATACGATTTGTCATTCCAGGCATTGAGTTTTGCTCCTGTATAGCAGTCGGTATCCTTAATAACCATGCCATTAAAACAAAAGGGCCTGTTACATAACCACCGACACCCAGAACAAGCTTTGGCCTGAAATTAATAAGAATCAAAAGGGACTGAAAAAGCGCTATTGGTATTTCTACAAGAGCTATCAGTGTGTACCAGGATATTTTCCCTTTCAGCCCGCTGGACAATATTGTTTTTAGTTCTAATTTTTCTTTTGGCAACACTTTAAATTCAATTCCTTTGCGAGTTCCCACAAATAGAATTTTTATTTTGGGATCCCTCTTTTGAAACTCCCGTGCTATTGCTATCCCCGGAAAAAGATGACCTCCTGTTCCTCCCCCAACTATGATAATTTTCATAAAGTTTATTTTTTGATGTTTCTTTATGCTCTTTGTGTCTGTACAACTCTTTTCACCCTTCCTACTGAGGACTGATCTCTGATCCCTACCTTTTTAGAAATATTCAATAAAACTCCAGCGCAGATCATTGAAACCACCAGGGAGGAGCCTCCCAAGCTAACAAATGGCAAAGTTAACCCTTTAGTAGGGAGGAGCCCCACTGCCACAGCCAGGTTTACCATAGCCTGAACACCAATCAGAGAAGTTAATCCCAGGGACAAATATGTTCCATATAGATCAGAAGATTTCATCGCGGTCTGGATTCCCCGCCAGATAATGACTAAAAAGAGCATGACAACAATAACTGTTCCGGCAAATCCCAACTCCTCACCAATGATGGAAAAAATAAAATCCGTATGTGGTTCAGGAAGAAAGAACAACTTTTGCCTGCCGTCACCCAGCCCAGTGCCGAATGTATTCCCACGGCTAAAAGCCATAAAAGATTGAATAATCTGATACCCTTTTCCAAGAGGGTCCTTTTCAGGATCTAAAAATGAAATGATTCTGTTCTTCTGATATTCTGAACTTAAAATAGCCGCGCACATGGCCGGTAAAAGCATCAGAACTGAATAAAAGAGATAGCTGAATTTTATGCCAGCAATAAAAAAAAGAATAAAAACTACTGCAATTAAAATCATGGTTGTCCCGAGATCAGGTTGCAATAGAAACAAAACAGAGAAAAAGCCGAGGACAATCAGGTTAGGCAAATACCCGTAAAAGAAATCTTTTATCCTCTCCTGTTTTTTAACAAGAGAATGAACCACATAAAGGATTAAGGTAAATTTAGCGAGTTCTGACGGCTGAAAAGAAAAACTTCCTATATGTAACCAGCGCTGAGCACCGCCTACTTTTTTCCCAAACTGCGGAAACAATACCAGAACAAGAAGAAACAAAGTTATAATGAGAGCGGGATAAGTAAACTTTTGAATAGTATGGTAATCCAAGTGCATAAAAAGAGCCATTAAAGCCCCGCCGATAATGATCCAGGAAACCTGTCGTTTTACGAAGTAGTAGGGATCATTAAATTTTTGGTATGCAATCGCGGCACTGGAACTATAAACCATTATCAGGCCTAAACCGATTAAAAGAATAACTGATATAAAAATTACAGGGTCGTATCGATTTTCTGAAGTCCTCATATTTATCCTCGTAATGAACTACCCCGCAGCAGAGCTGCGAGGTATCTAATTTAATTATTCAATGTT
>CAYMVZ010000034.1:0-21280 GCA_964394335.1 uncultured Nitrospinota bacterium
ATTCACAAAAACATTCGTAGAGCCTTAATTCACCGATTTCCATACGGAATATTTTTACTTCACAGACAACGATTTGATTATTGTTACTGCTATATTTCACGCTAAGCGAGAACCCAAAAAATGGGAAAGCAGGACTTGATCTTTTAAATAAGCTTATAACCATTCACTCCACAGGACAGCGAACAGCAGGTTTCAAATTCTAAGTACCTACTGCTAATATGTTTTTTGTATTTCAGAGTTTATTTTTAGTTTGCTCGCAGCCGGTAACCACCGGCGTTAGGATTTAAATAAAAAAATAAATGATCATTTCAATTGATGAATCAGGTTCATTTAGTGCCAGCTCTAATTTACGCCATTTTTTTGTTGCTGTCCATTTGCGACAAGATGAGCTCTTATACAATGACAAGATGAACCAATTTGTAGCTTGGGAGAATTCTTTGCCAAAGTCATTAAAAAACCATGACCTACCATGAATCTTAGTACCACCCTTAGAGTGATGATTTTAAATGGGGTCAAATCTGCTCATGGCTCTCTTCTATGAGCATGAACAGATTTGACCCGTTTACTTCATAAGACCCACTGCATTCAAAGCTTTTTATATTACATAGTTTAATTCTAATTTACTCGCAACCGATAACCACCGGTGTTAGGGCAACTGATTGATACTAAAATATTACACATTGAAATAGCATGAATACCGTGCTATCATGTATGAGTGATTCATGCTTTTAAAAACCAGGGGACTGAAGATGTTTTTAATGGTAAAAACACGAAAAATGCCAGAAAAATATGTCCAAGGGCGTTGTGGCGACTTGCTTCAAGGAAATTAGATCAACTTGATTCCATTAAGTTTCTTGAAGAATTACGTGTTCCCCCAGGTAATAGGTTTGAAGTCCTTTATGGGAACCGAAAAGGCCAGTATAGCATCAGGATAAATGATCAGTATAGAATATGTTTTAAGTGGAAAGAAACTGGTCCGGAAAAAGTAGAATTTGTCGACTACCATTAATGCATATTATATTTTTTTGGAGGACGTTATGGTTCGTATTCCAACACATCGTGAACCCACACATCCCGGAGAGATGCTTCTTGAAGAATTTTTAATCCCTATGGGTCTTACCCAAAAGGATTTAGCAAAAGAGATTCATGTTCCATACCAGCGGATTAATGAAATTATCAATAAGCGTCGAGGTATAACACCCAGTACTGCCTTAAGGCTTTCAAAATATTTTGGAGTTTCAGAAGATTTCTGGATAAGCCTCCAACTCCGCTGGGATTTGTATAAAACGAAAGCCATCGAGACGAATCAGTTGAAAACCATTAAACCCTTGCGTCTTAAAGAGTCAACGGCTTGTGCATAGCAAATAATCGCCCAACAATCCGATGAACCAGACACCAACTAATATGCTCCGGCTCAAAAATCAACTTTTTACATAATTTCTTAACTACTCATAGATTTTATAACAGCTTGGTGCAGGTTATCGGTAGCGTTAGCGCTTACAAATCGGAGGGTTTGGGCATGAGAAAAACAAGTTTGACTATTCTTGTTTTTGTATTCTTTTTCGTCATTATAATTTTCATGCCGACATTATCATGGGCTGAGACACCCTTTCAACGCATGGATAGTGATGGTGATGGCCGCTTATCACAACAGGAATTCCGTGGACCACTACCGGCCTTCAGGCGCATGGACCGGAATGCCGATGGTTATATCAGTCCTCAGGAAGCTGGCGGTACTCCTCTGACAGGTGGTAAACGGCGATCAGGTGGTGATGGCATGAAAGACCGATTGCAACAACCTATTATAAAGCAATCAGCAGGCACACCAGCTGAACTAATTTATGTGGACACTCATAATCATCTGGTAGGTAGAACCAGCGGGGGACTAACCCGGCAGTTTGATTATGAAAGTCCTGCTCAAACTGCGCTGGAGACCATGGACAAGACTGGTGTTAAGATCAGTCTGGTAATGCCCATGCCTCAAGGAGTGAAACAGAAAAACAATCTTTATCTCGATGACATATTGCCAGTTGTAAAACGTTTTCCGGGGCGGTTTGCAGTCTTAGGTGGAGGCGGCAGTCTCAACGTTATGATCCAAAAAACGGTTGAGTCCGGGCGAGTGACAGATGCTATAAAAAAAAAATTCGATGCTACAGCCGCAGAGCTTTTCAAAAAAGGTGTAGTGGGATTTGGAGAAATGACAGCGGAACATTTCTCTATGCGTTCAGATCATCCTTATGTATCAGCCCCACCGGATCATCCGCTCTTTCTTCGACTTGCCGATCTGGCGGCTAAGTATGATATACCCATCGATATACACATGGAAGCAATTCCTGAAGAAATTGAATTACCTTTACGTCTTCAATCACCGCCCAATCCTCCCATATTGAAACCCAATATAGAAAGCTTTGAGCGATTGCTGGACCATAACAAAAACGCACGAATAATCTGGGTGCACCTTGGATGGGACAGTACGGGTAAACGAACTGTAGACCTTACACGGAAGCTTCTGCTGAAACATTCCAACCTCTACATGAGCATTAGGGTCGCCGGTGGCATGCAGGCCAGAAACGTGGTACGGTCTACGTTTCCCCTGGACACTGAGGGGCATATAAAAAAGGAATGGCTGCTGTTATTTCAAGAATTCCCTGATCGCTTCCTTATTGGGAGTGATGAAATTATTCTGAAAGATAACCGGCATCCCAGTGCCGGTAGCATCCAGTCTACTGTGGGGTTGTTACAGCAGTTACCGGAAGAATTGCAGCGCAAGATCGGATATGAAAATGCCCATCGCTTATATAAATTAGAGCAATGATGCAGTATCAAGCAAACTATGTCGATTCTCGCGTTAACAAGGCACTGCACCTGCCCCAGAGCTAACACTCTTTTTTAAAAGAACGTTTATGACCTCTTCCTGTAATTTCTACGAGAAACTTGTAGGGTTTTCCAGTTTTTCTCAATTTGCTCAATTGGAATGGTATAGCCCTCTTCCTTCTGAATGGTTTGTAGTGATTACAGATATTCAAGGCTCAACCAGCGCAATTGAGAAGGGATTGTATAAGGAAGTCAATTCTATTGGCGCAGCATCGATTGTTGCGCTGCTTAACGTAGTAGCCCCTTTAAAAGTTCCATATGTTTTTGGAGGAGATGGATCAACTTTATGTATTCCTCCATCAAAGAAGAAGGCTGTGGAATCGGCATTGGTAGCAACTAAACAAATGGCTAAAAATAATTTTGGAATGCAGTTGAGAATTGGTATGGTTCCAATGAGCATAATCAAAGATGATAAACATCAAATACTAGTAGGAAAATATAAACCTTCACCTCATTTCCAACAAGCTATGTTTCAAGGGGATGGTTTGGGATACGCTGAATCCTTAGTCAAAGATCCAGGGCATGATAACCCTTATTTACTTCCTGAGAGTAAAATCGAAGCAAATGGAAGTTTTGAAGGTTTTGAATGCCGCTGGAATGAAATTCCCAGTCCTCATGAGGAAACTGTTGCGATTTTGGTCCAAGCACTGGAACAGAAAGTTTCCTCAAAAGAAACTATTTATAATGAAGTTTCTCAAAAAATTCTCGATATTTATGGTCATGAAGAGAATCATCATCCTCTTCAACTAGAACAACTTTCTTTAACTTCTTCTCCAAGAAAACTTTCTATTGAAGCTCGGATTCGGACTGCCTTTCAAACTTTCTGGAAACGCTGGATGTATGCTTTGAAATTGGAGCTTTTAGCCTATATAGGAAAATTCTTAATGGTTATGAACGTAAAAACAAAAAATGTTGATTGGGGACAATATAAACAGAAACTTATTGCCAATACTGATTATCGAAAATTTGATGAAATATTAAGGATGATTCTTTCCGGAACTTTGGACCAACGAAACCGATTGATTGTTTATTTAAAACAACTCCATGAGGAGAGAAAAATCGTTTTCGGGATTCACGCCTCTCCCAGCGCTCTGATGACTTGTTTGATTTTCAATTACGATACAGACCATATCCACTTTTTAGATGGTTCGAATGGGGGATATGCTATGGCTGCAAAAGAAATGAAACGACAATTAAAAGAACTTTAAACCAAAGTTTTTAGAGTTTTTGCAGTCACAGCAGAAAAAATTTAACCTAAAAAGAGGTCACCCATAAGAAGGAAGTCCGCCCAAAGGATTGAGGCCAGGGATGGCAGAGCTAAGCTCAGCTTTGCCGATAATCACAATTTTATCACGATAATAAAATTGGACGATTTCCGGAGGAAAGTCGCCCGGAGGGTTGAGGTCGTGGAAGGCAGAGCTAAGCTCAGCTTTGCCGAAATCATATCAGAATATTTTACCGGGATTCATAATATTATTCGGATCGAAAATTTTTTTTATCTCTTTCATTTTTCGCAATACTACCGGCTCTATTTCCATACTAATATACGGACTTTTGGTCAAGCCTACTCCATGCTCTCCGGAAATGGTTCCTTCCAAATCCAGTACAGCTGAAAAAATTTCTTTTACAGCCTTTTCCGCTCGTGCATATTCATCTTTATCCTGTTTATCGGTCATGATATTTACATGAATATTTCCATCTCCGGCATGCCCGAAATTTATGATAGTGAGATTAAAATCTTCGGCAATTTTTCTTATTCGCTTTATGATGGAAGGGATTTTATTTCTTGGAACAACAATATCTTCATTGATTTTAGTCGGCTTTAAACGTCCAAGAGCGGGTGATATTGCCCTGCGCGCTGCCCAGAGCTTTCCCTGTTCCTTATCATCCGCGGCAATAAGTATCTGACCGGTGTTATACTTATTACATAAAAGTTCAATCTGTTTAATCTCTTTTTCCAAAACATCATCATCTCCATCCACTTCTATCAACAGCATCGCCCCTGCTTTCTTCGGGAGGCCTATTTCAATATACTCCTCAACACACTCTATAGCAGTACAATCCATAAACTCCAGCTTGGCAGGTATAATCTTTGACCTGATTATTTCAGTCACCGCCCTTGCAGCGTCGTCTACTTCCGGGAATATGGCTAATGCCGTTCTAACCTTTTTTGGTTTAGGCAATAGTTTTAAGAGTATTTTTGTGATAATAGCGAGGGTACCTTCAGAACCTATTAGTAGCTGTGTCAGATCATACCCAACCACGCCTTTTACTGTTTTCACGCCTGTATGTATAATTTCTCCGGTGGGAAGCACGGCTTCCAATCCGAGGACATAATCTTTTGTAACACCATATTTGATTCCCCTTGGCCCGCCGGAATTCACAGCCACATTTCCACCTATGGTAGAAAATTTTAGTGACGCCGGGTCAGGCGGATAAAACAACCCTAATTTTTCCACTTCCTGCTGCAATTTTTGCGTAATAACACCGGGCTCTACTTCCGCGGTTAGATTATCCTCATCGACATCAATAATTTTGGACATTCGTGTCAAAATCAGCACTATTCCACCGGAAACAGGCGTAGAACCACCGACAAATCCTGAACCTGATCCGCGTGGAATAAGCGGTATTAAATGTTCATTAGCAATCATTACAATTTTTGAAATTTCTTCTACGGTAGCCGGCCTAACCACAAGGTCCGGGAGTGATTTCCCCCCGGTCGCATCATAGGAATAACAGAACCTGTCTTCATCTGCATCAGAAACGAATTCTGGCTTAACTATAGATTCTATTTTTTTATAAATTTCATTGTTAATCTTCATCGACTTAACTTTTCGACTACCGGTTTTTTGACGAGATTAAGCGTATCATCAGGAAGAGAAGAACCTTGTCCACTAAGTCCCGCTTAACGTGACCTTTATCCTGTCAAAATGAGTGGAAATATTTATTTTATCACAAAAGTCCAAGAGGTTGTATCATACGTGAGCGTCTTTTTTTCCTGGATAGCTTTGAGGAAGATTTGGGGAGGGTATTGTAACTTAAAAGAGGTTTTTGAAAAAATTCCTTATGGGTATCAGGTGAATTGAGCCACTTCTCCCGGGCAATTTTAAATTCATCTTTATTTTTTGTTAAATAAAGCCGTACCAGCCTTATGTTATCATTGACGTCTGATTTAAGTCTCTGATCAAAAGCAGCAACGTAAAAATTATCTCGTTTAAAAACTCGAAAATCACGTATTTCAATATCAATAAATTTATATTCCTCATATTCTTTTTCTGTTATTTTTTTCCACTCCATTAGGCTCAGTCCATTTGTCCTGAAGTTTTTTGAATAAAAAGAAAAATATCGACGCCGGTTTTTAGTTTCACGAGATACTTCCCATCTCAAAATAAACTTTGAAATTTTTATTTTATCTTCAGAGTTTATCGGTTTTGAATTTGTTTTTGCATTTTGTTTTTTCTTAATTTTTGTTTTTTTACTTACTTTTTCGCTTGATCCTGGATTATCAACCCGTATAGGTTTGTGTTTCTTTCTAGTATTTAAAGATGTATATCTTTTTTTATTAGATTCTTTTTCCAGATAAACTTCTATAAAAGCATTCTTTTTAAGTTCGGCCATCCATTGATCATATTTGTCGTCATATTTATTTTTGAAAAGAATTTTCTTTATTTCACCTCTTGCTTCATCCAGTACCCTGTTTTTCGCTTCCCTTCTATCTACTACTTTTATAATATGATAACCATAATCGGTTTTAACCAGACTGCTGGTTTCGCCTTTTTTCAAAGAAAATGCTGCTTTTTCAAATGAAGAGATCATGGTGCCTTTTTTTACCCACCCCAGGTCACCGCCGGTATCTTTTGACGGCCCTTCTGAGTAAGTTTTTGCGAGCTTTTTAAAATCTTTGTTTTTCCTTACAAGTTTTAGTACGCGCAAAGCCTTTTTCTTCTGCCTTGCGGCTTTAACTTTATCCTCTTTATTATTAACAACAAAAATAATGTGGTATGCTTTAATTTCTACAGGTTTTAGAAATTTCTTTTTGTTTTTTGAATAATAGCTCTCCACCTCTTTTTCATTTACTTTTATTCTGCTTCGTACCTTTACATTCAGTACTTTAGATAAAGTGATTTGTTGTTTCAGTGAATCGCGGTATATTTCCAAAGTCAACCCTTCACGTTCCAAGGTAGCCTCAAACAGTTCATCAGAAAAATTATTATTCCTTTTAATATCTTCTATCGCTTTATCAATATCGTTTTTGGTAGCTTCTAATCCGTTTTGTTTCGCGTAGTGTAGCTGAAGTTTTTGCTCTATAATTTTGGTCAATACATTTTTTTTCTCTTTATTAAATATTCTTTTCTTTTCACTTTCGTTACGAGAGTTGACTTTTTCCATCGAGTAAACCAGTTTTTCAAGCTCACTAAAAGTAATGATATCGTCATTTACTTTTGCCACAATTCGGTCTATTACCTGAGCTGCTGATATCCCGGGTATAAGCCAAAGAAATAAAAAAATGATAGTAATATTTTTAATACTCATAATATTTTTTTTGCTTAAAAGCTCAGGAATTGAAGCTCCTCATAGTAAGCTACGGGGAATGCGCTCGCTAAACACTTTCTCAAATTTGTTAGTTATGTCCGTAAAACTCATTAAATTCCGGATAAAACATCCTCTTTTATAACTATAACGGATTTTTCTCTCAAATTGTTAATCCAATTCATGAACTCTTTCTTTTCTTTTTCTTTTCTTAATTTTTCCCTAATTTTTCCTCTAGCATCTTTTAAGCTCATAATTTTAGCACGTTTTTTCTTGATTACCTTAAAAATATGATATCCATATGGGGTTTGGACAACTTTACTGGACTCTCCAACTTTCAAATTAAAAATAGCGTCATCAAACTCTTTGGGCATTTGTCCGCGGCTAAAAAAACCTAAATCTCCACCCTGATCACCTTCCGGGCTCATCGATTCACTTTTTGCAAGGTCAAAAAAAGCAGCGCCTTCCTGTAGTTTATTAGAGATTGCTTCAGCTTCCAATTCGTTATTGACAACTATCTGCAGAGCCTGCACACGATCAGGCAGCATATAATCTTTTGAATGAGCTTTATAATAAGCTTTAATTTCCGATTCTTTCACGATAATTTTATCTTTTACTTCTTTAGAAATCAATTTTTCAAAGAGTCTATTTTCCCTGATTTGCTCTTTCCATTTTGATAAATCAATATCCCTCAATTCAAACATCCGGCTGAAATCATCTCTTGAATAATCTCCAACAACGTGTCTTAAATAGTTTTCCAGTTCATCCTCATCGGTCGTTATTTTTAACCGCTCTGCTTCCTGAAAATAAATTTTTTTCAGAATCAATTCATCTAAAATGAATTTCGCCGTTTTTAGATATCGCTCTTTATTTCCCGAAAAAGAGATTCCATATTTAGCACTGAATTGCTCTGTCTCATCCCGGAGTTGTGCGAGGTAGATTTTATCATAATTTACTAAGGCAACAACTTTGCCATTGTTTTTATTCGATTGTTGAACATCTTTATCCTCACAGGCAACCAACATTGATAAAGATATAAAGCAGCATAACAAAATGAACCGTTTGTTTTTCATATTTTTTTTTATGTTATCGCTAAATCTTACTTCATTAGTTATTTTTTTATGTTATTCTGTTCTCTTATATTTTTTGAGTTAGATTAATCTGAGCACATATTAATCCATTTATGGAAAATCAGCAAGAAGCATTACTGGGCACTGCCATAACCATATCTGAAGAAGCAGGAAAAGCCATTATGGATATCTATTCCAGGGCTGATGTTGAAACTACTTATAAGAATGGAGGTTCTCCCCTTACCCTTGCAGACATGGCTTCTCATAATATCATATTAGAGCAGCTAAAAAAAAAGACGCCAGACATTCCTGTGCTCTCTGAAGAGTCAGAAAATATACCGTATCATACACGTAAGTCATGGAAAACTTTCTGGCTTGTGGACCCACTGGACGGTACGAAGGAATTTTTAAATAAAAATGGCGAATTTACTGTCAATGTAGCATTAATAGAATGCGGAAAAACTGTTCTCGGAGTGGTGCATGCGCCTGTGCTTCGCACTAGTTATTATGGAAGTGCTGGAAAAGGAGCTTTTAAAAAAATTTGCGCGGATGATGAAAAACCGTCTAAGATACATGTTTCAGAGTACCATACTGGAAGGTTAAAAATTGTGGCAAGCAGATCTCATAGCAACAAAATGCTGGAAAGCTTTAAAAGAAATGTAGGAGACGTTGAGTTCACCAGCATGGGAAGCTCGCTTAAATTATGCCTCGTAGCTGAAGGAAAAGCGCACCTTTATCCAAGGCTAGGTCCTACGATGGAATGGGATACTGCCGCAGCCCAGTGTATAGTTGAATCAGCCGGAGGTACAGTTACAGATTTATGCAAACAAACATTAAATTATAATAAACCGAATTTGCTTAATCCATTTTTTATGGTAAGTGGAACCCCCCCATTCCCATGGTGGGAATATATTGATAACATAGCGTAGCAGAGCCGCTCCCCCAGTTGAAGCTCCCCCTACCAGAGCTTCAGTAATGTAAACGTCGAAGACTGAACGTCCAACATCGAAGATTGAAGATAATATTCAGAGTTCAGAGTTTGAGTTTTTATTTTTAAATGCTGGGTGCTGATTGCTTAAAGCCATTTTTTTTAACATTTTTAATGAGGGAAAAGTAAAATGACTACACTGATATCGCCCCACGGAGGAAAAATCAATGAAAAATGCCTTTCTGATGAGGAGGCACAGGAACTTAAGGTTAAGTCCGAAGACTACCCATCATGGGATATGAACGAACGTCAGCTATGTGACATAGAAATGATTTTAAATGGAGGTTTTTCTCCTTTGAACGGTTTTTTAGAAAAATCGGATTATGATGCTGTTGTTAAAAAAATGCGTCTTGCAGACGGTACCCTGTGGCCTATGCCCATTACTCTTGACGTTACGGAGGAATTTTCAAATCAGATAACAAAAGGCAGCAACATAGCTCTCAGGGATCATGAGGGAGTATTAATAGCAGTATTAAATGTGTCTGATATATGGGTTCCTGATAAAAAGAAAGAATCTCTATCCGTTTTTGGAACAGCGGATCAAACGCATCCGGGGGTGAATTACCTGTTTAATAAGGCTAATCCTGTTTATATAGGCGGAGAGGTTTCAGGTATTGAAATGCCAGCACATTATGACTTCAAAAATTTCCGAGATAGCCCGCGTGAACTCAGGGAAAAATTCAAGAAACTGGGATGGCGAAAGATTGTCGCATTTCAAACAAGAAACCCCATGCACTGCGCCCATGTAGAGCTTACATTTCGTGCGGCACAGCTCGCGGAAGCAAATCTGCTCATTCATCCTGTCGTAGGAATGACAAAACCAGGTGATATTGACTACTATTCCCGTGTACGCTGTTATGAGCACATCATTAAACGTTACCCTGAGCTTACAACGACTCTCAGCTTGTTGCCGTTGGCGATGCGTATGGGAGGTCCTCGCGAGGCATTATGGCACGCTCTTATTCGGAAAAATTACGGCTGCACTCACTTTATTGTAGGAAGAGACCATGCGGGCCCGGGCAAAGACAGCAAAGGAAATGATTTCTATGGGCCTTATGAGGCGCAGGAACTGTTGGCAAAATACCAAAAAGAAATCGGTATAAAAATAGTGCCTTTTCAGATGATGGTTTATGTGAAAGAAAGAGCGGAATACGTTCCTGCAAATGAAGTCGATGAGGGACATTCAGTACTAAATATTTCCGGCACGGAACTTCGCCGTCGCCTTCAGGAAGGTTTGGACATACCTGAATGGTTCTCATATCCGGAAATAGTAGACGAACTGAGAAAAACTTATCCTCCGCGACACAGACAGGGATTTACAATTTTTTTCACAGGATTATCAGGAGCTGGAAAATCGACTATAGCTAAAGCCCTGGTGGTTAAATTAATGGAAGTTGGAGGAAGATCTGTTACCCTGCTGGATGGTGATATAGTGCGTAAGAACCTTTCAAGCGAGCTCGGGTTCTCTCGTGAACACCGCAATCTCAATATACTCCGAATAGGTTTTGTTGCCACGGAAATTACCAAGAACGGCGGCATTGCGATTTGCGCGCCGATAGCTCCTTATCAGGCGACCCGTCAGAAAGTACGGGAATCAATATCAGGTGTGGGAGGTTTTTTTGAAGTATTCGTCTCAACATCATTAGAAGTTTGCGAAGCAAGAGACCGTAAAGGTCTGTACGCAAAAGCAAGAGCCGGAATTGTCAAAGAGTTTACCGGAATCAGCGATCCTTATGAGGAGCCTCAATCTTCAGAACTTGTAATAGATACTCAGGATTGTTTGCCTAATGAAGCGGCACAGAGAATTATTTTACGATTAGAAAAAGATGGATATATTCGTTAAGGGACTTTGTATTCAGCCAATTTGTTTAATATATTATTTATTTCTCCGGTCAATGTAGAAATTTCATCTTCGTAGACGATTAGTTCTTTTACCGTATCTTTTGACAAATCAGGACTATTAATTATCTCGTCTATTTTCAGCTTTTTTTCCAACAACCCGGCGGCATTCCTCAGTAGTTTTAAAATAATTGGTTCGGGGAACATTGCGTTATTATACATGTAAACGATTCTGTCCAACGTCATACGGCATTGATCTGTTGATTCTGTTCTCAGGCAGCTTTTTCTGAATTCGTTAAGATTTACTACTTTTTTATTGATCAAAATATTTTCCCCAAGCCAAGTTTAACGTGATTTCATATTAGCAAAAGAGAATTTAAAAATCAATCAAACTTCCAATAAAAATCCGACCCCTGAGGAGCCGGTATTGCAATAAGCCAAGAGAGAATGATGTTCTGCAGCAGTATTACATCTTGTTTGGGTCAAAATAGCATCTAATTATTAATGATTGATTTAAAGACTACACAGTGCCATTCCAGAACGTTCCAGCATGTCATTCCCGAATGAAGTTGCCGGAATTCAAGTCTTCACAGGCAGACTCCAAAGAGCGAATCTGCGGAGCTAATTCAAGTCTTCACAGGTATTCTTCTGTGAGCGAATCTGCAAAGCCACGCTTAGCAGGGCGAATCTAAATCCAGGCTGAGTTTTTATTCTGGATGCCCGATACAAACACTCGGGCATGACAATAGAAGCATATGGTTATTCCCAACATCCCAGCATGTCATTCCCGAATGCAGTTGTCGGGAATCCAGAACAAGTTTTGATTCTGGCTGCCAGATAGGCTTGTCCTCGAAATAATGGGGAAACACTCAGGAATGACAAGACAGGGCTTAGCCAATAGTGACCTGGCCCTGAGGGCCAAGTTTTTTGTTTATAAATAAAACTTCCAAATAGGCTTGATTATGATAAAACTTTTTGGTTAAATTAGAATGGATAATTGAGGAAAAACGTAAAGAAAATTACATACCCATGAAGTTTATGTAAAGCCGAGGTTATTTCAAAAAATCTATTCCCATTTAACCAAAATGGAAACTCAAACAAAAGTATATAGACCAACAGAAATTACCTATCAAGAAAAACACCAGGATATTCTTAATGATCTGCAAGAGTTGGAAAAAATCAAGAAAGAAGTTTCCCATTTATTAAAGAATAACGTTTATATTATCAGCGGCGATCTCGGTATTCTTAACGATATTAAAGCACATTTTAAAGCCCTCGGATTTTCGCCTCAATATATCAGACTTACCAATTCCCCTGACGAAATTATAAATAAAATAAAGCAAAACATTGGCGGTATTGATCTGATCATTTGCCATTCAAAAGAGCTGAACAAATCTACATCATCATCTCAAACCGGATTTCACCTGCTAAAAATTGTAAAAGAAATGCTTCTCAGCTTAGGAACATATGAGACAATTCCTTTCCTTTTTATTGAGAAATCTTTTGAAAAAGATGAAATTATTTCTGCTATCAAGGCCGGGGCATCGCAGTTTTTAGTTGTTCCTGCCAATCCCATTTCTCTCGGCAATAAGTTGGTCGAGATCTTTAGGAAAGATGAGTCTTCTATCTCCCAAGAGATAACAGGGCTCATCTTTAAAGCAAATAAATTTAGGGGTCAGGGGCTCTTTGAAAAAGCCATAGAAATATACAACAAAGCTCTTAAAATCAGCAGCAAAAACATAGAGGTTTTAACGGAGAAGGCTAATACTTTGTTTGAGATGGGCGATACTGATATGGCAATAAGGCTTTACAAACAGGTCATAGAAATTGAAGACAGGTTTCCCAGAGCCTATGAAGGCCTTGGTAAGGCTTATGATCAATTAGGCGATATTCCAGAAGCTAGAAAAAATTACCAGAAGGTGCTGGAACTGGAACCCCATAATGTTCAAGTATGTCACAACATTGGAGCACTCCACCAGAAGGAAGGCAATTATGAATATGCTAAAACTTATTTTGAGCAGGGGATAAAACTTAATAAAAAGTTTATTAAAAATTACACTGGTCTTGCAGAAAATTACGAAGCTCTGGAGAAACCGGAAGAGACATTGAAAGTTTACAAGCAGGCCCTGAAAATCCATCCGAAGCAGACATCACTTTACCTGACAGCAGGGAATTTTTGTTTAAAACACAATCTACTTCATCAAGCCGAGGAATTGTTTAGCAAAGCTATAGATTTGGACGAAAAACATATTCATCTCTACAATCGGCTGGGTATAGCCTTAAGGAAGCAAAGCAAATACAAAGAAGCCATTGAGAACTACGACAAAGCGCTAAAAATAAAACCTGACGATGCCGTCTTGTATTACAACCAAGCAAAAGCACTTTTTTATAGTAGAAAAGAACTTGATGCCACTGACATATTAAACAAGGCATTCAACGTAGATCCTGATCTGAAAACCAAATTCAAAAAAGACAAATATTTCTCAAAACTTCGAACAAAGCATCCGGCCAAATTTAATTTTTAGAACTTCCCTCACGGATTGCTCGGATTTTTACCGATAAAATATTGCATTTTAAAAAATGGTACCCCTTCCCTTTTGTTAAGAATCGATTTTTTATAATTAACTGCAAAGTTTTCCAGTTCGAAGGAAAAAATGCCCATCTCAATATCCTGCACCCATTAAATAGCATCGAGCTAAGCCTTTGTTATATCTACATTTAACATAAATATTGCCGTTACCAATTTTCTGGCATACATTATGCTCTTCTCTGAAAGCAAACATTATATTTCAGAAAAGACGGTACAGGATTAATTTGTGGTTTAATAAAAGAAGGTCCATTGGTTTTGTGAATGGCTTTGACACTGTTGCCGAAAGATGGTGAGTCAATGTTAAAACCTGAAACGAATGTAAATATGAGCGATGTCTTTCAGCATATATAGGAGGTCTTTTATGAAAATCGAAAATCAAATACTGCTAAGTCAAACTCTTCAATTCGGCATACCCCAGGGTAGGTTCTCAATTAATAAAAATAACGACCTTGGAATCAGGCTTTCTGAAAAAGCCGAGAATAGAGAGCTTGTCCAGGTGGAAAAATATTCGGATATTGCAAACCATCCGGAGGACGTTGAACTAGCGATAACATCATGGGAAGAGGCGGAAAGCCTGTTAGCCAGAGTAGCAGAGGATATTGCAGAAGAACCGGAGTTTTACAGACACTCTATACACAAACCAATAAATGAACAACGGGTTGCAGCACTCCTTGGCATAAATTGAGACTATAGCAAATAACTTCAATTTATTGACATTGTACGGTAGGCTCGCATAGATTATTGGTTATAACCTTATAGTACTTCGTTTCATAAAGAAAAAGTGTCCTTTCAAAAAATACTACTCTAATACAAAAATCCAGCAAAACAGATTCCTACGGGAATGACAATAAAAGCGCTCAAGAATAACAAAGGGAATAGAATTGTCATGCCCGAAGACACAACATGTCATCCCAACTTGGTTTGGAATCTAAAAACATTTACAAATTTTCATGGTATCAGGGTTTCTCTATCGCATTATGACTATTCCCAAAAAGCATTGACATAATCTGTCCAATTATATAGCCTTACACTACATCGAGTCATCTGAGAGTGAATTAATGGGGAAATTAACTTTAATTTTAGGCGGCAGTAACAGCGGTAAAAGCGAATTTACTGAAAACCTGGCAAAAAAGCACAGAGACGTTCTGTATATAGCGACCGCCGAAGCAATCGATGACGAGATGAAAATGAAGCTGAAAAAACACCGTGAATCAAGACCAGCTGAATGGAAAACCATCGAAGAACCTGTCCATATCGATAATGTAATAGAAAAAGAGGGTGATAAATTTTCAGCTGTTTTAGTGGAATGTATTTTGCTTTGTGTTAATAACATAATAATAAAAAATTCTCATCTTAAAGATGATGATTTAGAAAAATTTATTAGGGAAAAACTTTCCAAGACGGTGAAGACAATTAAAAGTTCAAAGACAGATTTTTATATTGTTTCCGGTGAAGTCGGGCTTGGCCTTATGAGTGTAAATAAACTTGCGAGGCTCTATGGAAGATTATTAGGGCATGCGAACCAGTTGCTTGCGGAATACGCTGCTGAAGTGTTTTTTGTGGTGGCCGGAATTCCAACGAAAATTAAGTAAAAATATTTTACCGCAAAGTTCATAGTCCAGCTTCGCCGCAACCAAAAATGAATTTACCGCAGAGAGCGCCTAGATCGCAAAGAGGATTAAAATAATGATTTTTCTCAGCGTTCTCTCCGAACTCAGCGGTGAAAAATATTTCAACAAGTTATCCAGAAAACTTTGTAATAAAAAACTCAATGTTGCAAATTTGAAATACAGAGGATGCTGAACATTAATAATGGAACTGTTGATTTTATTTTTCGCTGTTTTGGTGGATGTGGTTTTTGGAGAATATCCCCCGAAATACCATCCTACCGTGTGGCTGGGAGAAGGGTTTAATTATTTAATCGACACTAATTTAAAAAGGAACAAATGGATTCTTTTTCTGAGTGGTATGATAAAAGTAATTTTCTATTTACTTCTTATTGCAGCGTTTTTTTACTTCTTATTAAATATTTTAAAAATTATCGATATTTATCTTTATCTTACCCTTTCCATCTTCTTATTTAAATCCACTTTTTCGATAAAACATTTCATCGAATGCGTAAAAACGGTTCATTCGGATTTAATGAAAAAAGATATCAACCTCGCGCGAGAAGACCTTAAAAATTTAGTAAGCAGAGATCGAAGCAATTTATCGGAAGAAGAAATTGTCCATGCAACGATTGCCTCTGCAGGTGAAAATTTGAATGACAGTATTATTGCTCCTATTTTTTATTTTCTTATTTTGGGAGTAACCGGAGCCGTAATATATAGAGTTATCAATAGTGTTGACGCCATGATCGGATATCGCACAGAAAAATATGAATACTTCGGTAAATTTGCCGCGCGGCTGGATGACGCTGTTAATTTTGTTCCCGCGCGAATAACCGCTCTTTTAATTTTAATATCTTCTTTGTTTATAAAAAAATCCAGCAGTAAAAATGCTTTTAATATTATGCTGAGAGATAATGGGAATACTCCAGCGATTAACGGAGGATGGCCTATGGCCGCTTTAGCCGGCGCCCTCAGGATTACGATTACCAAACCGGGATATTATACCATAGGAGACAATATTGAAACGGCTATCCCGGAAAAGATATTATTAGCCAATCGGTTTATTGTTTTATCCACGATTTTTTTTTTAATTATTTGTTTTTTGCATTTAGAACATGGGCTTAATTGATAAATCAATTTTAAAATATAAACATCTCCCTGAAAAAATTCATGGCAGTGTATCTTTCTGCGCTAAAACAAACAATAAGTCTATTTTGGATTTTAGCTCAAGCTGCCTGGAGATAAAATTTGAAGAAACCTTCTTTTCTTTTATTAACTCAAAAAACTTGAACTATTATCCTGACCCGGATTCCAAGGAACTAAAAAAGACTCTTGGAGAAGTATTAAATATTTCTGATGAAAATATTTTGATAACAAACGGCTCCTCTGAAGCAATCTTTCTGATAGGATTGGCGTTTTGCTCAAATAACTCCACAGTTCTTGTCCCGGAATTAACTTACAGTGAATATGAACGGGCGGCTAAAATCTTTTCTTCAACCGTAAAAAAAATACCTCTAAAAGAATCGGAGCACTTTGCTGTTTCAATTGCAGCCTTGGAAGAGGTTCTTAAAAGTAAACCGGATATAGTATTTTTATGCAATCCCAACAATCCAACAGGACATTATATGGATAGTACAGTTCTTGAGTTATTTAGGAAACATTCAGAAACACTCTTTGTCCTGGATGAAGCATATATAGATTTTGTAGAACAACCCTGGCTGTCTTTAAAATCATTGAGATCTGAAAATGTTATTATCCTGAGGTCTTTCACCAAGTCTCTCGGCCTTGCCGGATTAAGGTTAGGCTATTTGGTCGCACCAAAAAAAATTATTCGGTTATTGGATCATCTAAAAGTTCCCTGGAATGTTAATTACCCGGCAGCCTGCATAGGTAACTATATAATCAAAAATCCAGATATCTTTAAAAATGAGACCAAGCTATACATTGAGGGGAAGAACTTGTTGTTTAATTATTTTAAAGAAAGTTATTTTGCCATTCCTTCACAAACCAATTATTTTCTTTTAAAAGTAAAAGATAGTAAACTGCTCTATCAAAGTTTTTTTGAAAATAACATTCTAATCCGTGAATGCAGTTCCTTTGGGCTTAAAAATTTCGTTAGGATTAATTCAAGGAAAGTGCATGATTGTGAAAAGTTTTTAAAGGTATTTGAAAAAATTAGTTAAAAATTATTAACCGAAGTGCGGCCCAAAGGCAGCTATGCGGACTCAGCGGCAAAATATTTCAAAAACTATTGGAAGATAGCATGAATAAAATTACAGAAACTGCCAAAAAGATTATAGAACCTGATCAAAAGCTGAGAGATATCGCAAAGGCTCATTTAGATGACTTGACCAAGCCTCAAGGCAGCCTGGGTCGGTTAGAAGAGTTAGCGGAGCAAATAGTTTTTATCACTGGGAAAAAAAGACCAAAAACAGCAAAAAAAGTTATTTTTACCCTTGCCGGTGATCACGGAGTTGCGGAAGAAGGCGTCAGTGCTTTTCCCCAGGCAGTAACGCGTGAGATGCTGCTTAATTTTTCTCATGGTGGAGCTGCTGTTAATGTTTTAGCGAGACACGTAGGAGCTGATGTAATAGTTGTTGATATGGGAGTTAAAGGTGAAATACCACAAAGTTCAAAAATTATTAATAAAAAAATTCAACCGGGAACAAACAACATGTCCAAAGGACCTTCCATGTCAAGAAATGACGCTATACTGTCAGTGGAAAAGGGCATTGAACTTGTGGAGGAAAACAGTGGTTATGATGTTATAGGAACTGGGGATATGGGTATTGCCAATACCACTGCAAGCAGCGCAATCACAGCAGTTTTAACCGGGAAAGAGGTCAAACAAGTAACAGGTAGAGGAACCGGAATCGACAATAGCGCGTTTCAGAATAAAGTGGAAGTTATTAAAAAAGCTATTAAAATCAATACTCCTGATCCAAATGATCCTATTGATGCCCTCTCCAAAGTAGGCGGTTTTGAAATTGGCGGAATCGCAGGTGTTATGCTCGCCGCCGCTTCAAAGAAAATTCCAGTGGTGGTAGACGGTTTTATTGCAACTGCGGGAGCTTTAATCGCCGCTAAGATAGAGCCGAAAGTAAAATTTTTTTTAATTCCATCCCATCTTTCTGTTGAAAACGGTCATAAAAAAGCGTTACAATTTTTAGGGCTCAATCCTTATCTTGATTTAAGAATGCGTCTTGGAGAGGGAACAGGAGCCGCTTTAACTATTACATTAATTGACTCCGCTGTTAAGATATACAATGAAATGGCTACATTCAGCAGTGCAAAAGTTTCAAAATCATAATGCCGCTGAACCGTAACCACAATTGAAGCTCCCTGTAGCAAGATACGGGTAATGCGCTCGCTAAACACTTTCGGCATGGAAAACCGAATTCAAGTCTTCGCAGCTACTCTCCTTTGGGCGAATCTGCGGAGCCACGCT
The DNA here is from genome assembly GCA_964394335.1 of uncultured Nitrospinota bacterium. Classification (GTDB taxonomy): domain Bacteria; phylum Nitrospinota; class Nitrospinia; order CAJXCL01; family CAJXCL01; genus CAJXCL01. Next base: position 18,950 of record CAYMVZ010000034.1, read on the forward strand.
TAGCGGGGCGGAGCTAATTGGATGGTTTCCGAAGGAAAGTCGCCCGGAGGGTTGAGGCCATGGAAGGCAGAGCAAAGCTCAGCTTTGCCACGCTCAGCGGGGCTTTGCCGATAATCACAATTTTATTAGGATGTTAGAAATTTTGTAGGGGATAATAAAATGGATAAAAGTACTCTTAAAGTTCTTATGTGTGAGGTTCCTCAATTCGACAAACTTGACAGCGGTGAAATTGAAATCATGGCTGATCATGTGGAATATCGTAAAATGCCGGCAGGAACCATTCTTTTAGAGGAAGGTAGCTCTGGAGATTCATTATACTATGTTATTGGAGGCATTGTAGAGATTCGAAAAGAGGCCATGGATGGTACTCAAAGCATCCTTTCACAATTCACTAAAGGCGCTGCAATTGGCGAAATGGGTCTTATCGACATGAATTCAAAACGTTCTGCGACTGCCAAAGTCGTTGAAGAATCAGAATTCCTGGTTCTTACAAGAAAAAACTTCAACGATATAATCGAAAAAAATCCGAAAATTGCCATAAAAGTTCTGATAAGCATTGCTTGTACTATATCCTCAAGGTTACGCCACACAAGCGGGCGATTTGCTGATATTTTCAAATAGTTAGTTTGTCACTTACCATCTAAACAAATCACAATAGGAAAACTAAGGTTTCCATAAGGGCAATCCTGTTTTTTCATCCTTTCCTCTAATTAATTGTTCACCTAACAGCTCCTGGATGAAAAATTCCGCTGCAAAAATTATTGTGCCGGGTCTCAAATGCCCGCCATAGGTTTTTCCATCGTAATCAGACAGAGTAATATGCGCGTGGACCATTATTTCATTATCTTTAATAGAGATGTTTCCATTGCAGGAGGATATCTCTAATTTTTTATCCAGGTTAATACAATCGACATATTCCTTCTTCTCCTGGTTGTAATAACCCATCTTAGCCTTTTGTACAGCACCGATAAGATTAAAGACGCCCATTTTTATCTGGTTTTCTTTGCAGAAATCTGTCAATACAGACAAAAGATCGTCTTCATACTCAAAGCGACCTAAAAAAGACCTCCCATTTTTTGTTTTACTGAACATACATAATCCTTTGTTTGAAAAAATCTTTGCATTGAATATTGAAAATATATTTTTTTCAGCAATATTTTAACACACTGAAGGCTCATGGAGATGGACAAAATATAATTTTATTTTTCATTTTAGCGGTGTTATTATAATTTTTATTTAAACCTTCTTTTTTTAGCAAAGCTGAGCTTAGCTCTGGAAGATTTTTTAGGCAGAGTTTAGTTCTTTCTTTTTTAGCCGCTGTTTAGCTTTTGTTTTTTTACAGCGGCTTATGCAAAGCACAGCGCCTTATGCAAGGCTTTAGTGTACCGGGCGGCAGCCCTTTGGGTTGCGGCCTCTCGGCCGCTATGATATCTAATTATTTAAACGAAATGAAAAATGAGGTGGATAAGGCGCTTGAGGAGCATCTACTGCCCTCGGATCGGTATCCGCAAAGTTTGATCAAATCAATGCATTACTCTGTTTTTGCCGGCGGGAAAAGGCTGCGCCCTATCCTGGTTTTAGCTGCTGCTGAAACTGTAAAAGGCCCCGTTAAGCAAATTATGCCCTTTGCTCTGGGAGTGGAATTAATCCATACCTACACGCTGATTCATGACGATTTACCTGCCCTGGATAACGACGATTTACGGAGGGGGAAACCGACCAACCATAAAGCTTTTGGAGAAGCAACGGCGATCTTATCCGGAGACGCGCTTCAGACTTATGCCTTTCAGCTTATGACCGACACAAAACTAATGAAAGAGATCGCTCCAGAGTCCATTTTACGCGCTGTTCATGAGCTATCACATGCTGTCGGACCCCTGGGAACCATTGGAGGACAACTGGTCGATCTGGAATCAGAAGGAAAGCAAATCGACGCACCTGTGTTAGAATATATTCATGTTCACAAAACCGGCTTTTTAATTCGCGCCTCTATTAGATCAGGTGGCATTCTGTCTCAATGCTCTGAAAAAGATCTGGATGCCTTAGCTCATTTTGGAGAAAATATTGGCTTGGCATTTCAAATAATAGATGATATTCTGGATGTAACAGGAGATCAGGCGGAGTTAGGAAAAGATGCTAAGAGTGATATTAAAAGCGGCAAAGCAACCTACCCTGCCCTGCTTGGAATTAAAGAGTCTAAAAAAAAGGCAAAAAATTTAATCGATGATGGAATCGCTTATTTAGACCGTTTTGATACTTCAGCAGACCATTTAAGGGAAATAGCCCTCTATTTTATTTCAAGAACCCATTGATAATGACTAATTTATTAAA
>CAYMVZ010000035.1:0-21151 GCA_964394335.1 uncultured Nitrospinota bacterium
AACCAAAACAATAAACAGTTGAATTTATTTGAATTTTAACCGGACACTACTGATCACAAATAGCAAATTGGTTTTTGCTTACCACCAATTGCCTAATGCCTACTGTTATCTGTATTCTGCCCTCCGGTTCCTGTTACCTCACTGACTCAACCTTTCCCTCTCCTTCAAAAAAGCCAATAAAATAGCCGGTTTTGGAACCTCTATTTTCAATGGTATGTTTGATGTCCGGCGGAATAATAAATAAGAATTCCGGGCTTATAAGAAATGTTTCTTCCTCCTGATTCCCTTTCAAATCGTCCACAGTTAAACGTATTTGGGAGCCGCAGAGCAAAAAATATTCAGTATGAAGAGGATGGTAATGGTTTCCACGGACCGCGCCCGGCTTTAATTCCGCAACATGAAAATTTAATAACTCTTTTTTTTTGAGTTGCGGAAAATCATTAAACGGAAACCAGGAAAACCCTCGCTCATCTTTAGGTGAATTTAATGGAATTTTCTTGATGATAGACATAATACAATTCACTTGAATACTATAAAAGCATACAATATAGTCATACATTTATGGAAATAAAAAATAAAATAGAACGAATTCTTCTTATTAAACCGAGTTCATTAGGTGATATTGTTCATGGTCTTCCTGTATTAAAAGCCTTGCACAATAAATGGCCTGACGCTAAGATTTCATGGGTGGTCAAGGATGTTTATCTGGATATTCTTAATGGAAATCCTCTTATTGATGACCTGATATTATTAATAAAAAACAGTTTAACCACTTCGATCTTTTCTTTTAGAAAAAAACTGCGCCATGGAAGTTTTGATCTGGCGGTGGACATGCAGGGGCTTTTCCGAAGCGGTTTGATTGCATTTTTATCCGGCGCTGCGGTAAGGATTGGATTCAGTAATGCGCGGGAACTTTCTTCCTTATTTTATACACACAAAGTTGATGCTCCTTTGAACCTTCATGCTGTAGACCGGAATTTAAAACTCGCTGCTGCGTTAGGTTGTGAAGATCAGGAGATTGAATTTCCACTCTATTTTAAACCGGAAACTGAGCAAGAAGCATTAAGTTTTCTTCAAAAAAATCTGTTAGATACAAGAAGACCCCTTGTAACATTCGTCCCGGGGGCGCGGTGGGAGAAGAAACGGTGGCCACCACATTCCTTTTCCAGATTAGGTGACCTTTTAAATCAGAAAATGGGAGCGGGAATCATTGTAGCGGGCAGTAGACAGGAAAATAGATTGATTCATGAAATTCGCAGCGCTATGAAAAGTCCTTCCTCTGAAGCAGTTGATTTTTCACTCACAAAACTTACAGCGCTTCTCAGTAAATCGGATGTAGTAGTAACAAACGATTCAGGGCCCATGCATATTGCGGTGGCAATGAGAACGCCTGTTGTCGCTCTCTTTGGCCCTACGGATCCGGCACGAACAGGCCCCTATTCTAAAAAATGTCTGATAATCCAAAGAGATTTGGAATGCATACCATGTTTTCGGAAGCAATGCAGCCAGGGCAGTTTTGAATGCATGGATTCTATAACCGTTGAGGAGGTTTTTGAAGGGATTAAGAAGATATTAAGATGAGTCGAACCACTAACCATATAAATTTTAAAGAATTTTTATTGGCGAACACCAACCGGTACAAAAAATTGACGTTCATTGAATGATCTATTATCATTTATTTATCAAGCAGTGGAAAATAATGAAAGCAACTCTAAACCGCTTAGGGTAAATGAATGTGACACAAAGAGAAGAAACAATACTAAAAAATGTTGAAGAAATATTAATTAAGCGTCTTGATCCGGGTAAAATCATCCTGTTCGGTTCAAGGGCAAGAAAAAAAAATGATAACAATGCTGATTTTGATCTTGCAATAGATAAAACAAGGATTGATATAAGATTGCACAGAAAAATTAAAGAAGAAATTGATTCAGTATGCGGCCTTTATAAAATAGATATTGTTTTTCTAAGTTCTGTAGACCGGAGCTTTAAAGAGCTGGTATTGAAAACCGGAAAAGTAATTTATGAGAGAATTTCCTAAATATGCCTTTCAGGAATTAGAAAAGGCATTTTCAAAATTAAAAGAAGGCGCGGCTTCAGCACAAGATGAGCTTGATAAGGATGGAGTGATTCAAAGATTTGAGTTCACATTTGAGCAACTCTGGAAAACTTTAAAAATTTTTCTTGAACATCAGGGAATAATCGTAAAAACTCCGAGAGATAGCTTCAAAGAAGCCTTTAGAATCGATCTATTTAAAGATGAAGAGATTTTCTTCGACATGATGGAAGACAGAAACCGAACCTCACACATATATGACAAAGAAGTCTCAGAAGAAATTTTTAAAAAAATTAAATCCTGCTATATTCAAGCAATAGAGAAGGTTTTGGAAAAACTGAAGGAAAGATTTGAAAAAAGTTAAATTAATAAATTTACCTCGTTTTACCCTCTCTAATGGCTACCTATGGAGTTGAATAACAACTCAAATAAGCTTCGAAGTACTATACTTACTAAGATAGCTAAACATACAGGCAAGAGGGTACCTGCCGATTTTATCAAGCAAACCACAAAACATATTAAAGAAGTTGAGCGCTTTCACAATCTAATAACTGGGATTTATAAACCAGCATGATCAGAATATGCGCTTACAATAATGATAAAAAACTTGATAGCCCTTATAAGGACAACTTCTTAAGGGATTCACCCGCAAGCTATCTAATTAAAGGAATATGCCACTAATTGCCTTAATTTTCTATAACATCTTTTTCCCAATATTTTTTATTTCTTATCTCCCTGTATTTATTACAAAACTGGTAAAGCGGGGGGACTTTAAAGAAGACTTCTGGGAGAGGTTTGGTTTTTTTTCCGCTTCAAAAAAAAAACAACTAAAAAGTTTGCAAAACCCGATCTGGATACATGCTGTGAGTGTTGGTGAAACCATAGCAGCGCTGTCCTTTCTCCGGGAATGGAGCAAACAAAAACCAGATTTAAAGTTTGTACTCTCCACAACAACCAGTACCGGACAAAAAATGGCGAGAAAGCAATCACCCGAAAACGTAATATCAATTTATTGTCCTATTGATTTTTTTATCTGTGTCTGGAGCGCTCTCAATGTCATCAAGCCGAAAATGCTGATTATTTTTGAAGTAGAAATATGGCCTAATTTAATAGCTCTTACCGCATGGAGAAATATCAAATTAGCCCTGGTCAACTGCCGTATGTCCGATAAATCAGCAAAGGGTTACGCCAAACATCGTTGGTTCTTTAATTATATTTTTTCCAGGTTTTCATTGATTTGTACTCAAACAGAAAAGGACGCTTGTAGAATCAAATCTATCATGGGAGATCAACCTTATATAAAGGTCTGCAATACCATGAAATTTGACCAGGTAACGGACTCTCAAAACGATAATATTTGCGCACCGATTGATACAGTTTTCCCTGATAAAAACCGTCTTGTCTTAATTGCAGCCAGTACTCATCCCGGCGAGGAAGTCATTATGGTCAAAGCGTTTAAATCTCTCATTGTTGATTTTCCATCCCTTAACTTTATATTAGCGCCAAGACATGCCGAGCGAACTTATGAGGTGGAGAAAATTCTTAAAAAGGAAAATTTGGATTATGTTTTGCTAACAGAATTAAAAGAGTCGTTGAAGAATAGCAGCAGCGCCATGTCAAAAGAAACCATCAATAAGGGAAGAGTAAAAAAAAGGGTGTTGCTGGTTAATACGACAGGTGACTTGATGGGTTTGTTTGCCGCTTCTGATATTGTTTTTATGGGTAAAAGTCTCTGTGGCATTAAAGGAGGCCATAATATTATTGAGCCGGCAATCTTTGGTAAACCTGTTATATTTGGCAGCAATATGGACAATTTTCGACAGGTGGTTAAAATTTTTAAAGATAATAAAGCCGCCCTGGAGGTTGAAAATCAACAGGAATTTTGCAGGACTTTACGCAGTCTTCTTAGTGATCCGGCTGAAAGGGAGCGACTTGGAAAGAAGGCAAGAGAGTTAGTGAAGAAGAACCGCGGGGCTATTAATAAGACAATTAAGTTGCTGAAGGAAAAAAATGATTAGCCGCAGAGTGGCCAGAGCAACAACTAAACACCGCCTAAAAAAAACACAATTTTACAAGTTTGTAGTGCAGAGAATTCAAGATTAAGTGAAAGCACTATTTTTTTTCTTTGTGGATAAGTTTATTGATCTCTTTAATGATTACAGAGGAATCTATACCATGCATCATGGCTCCATTTTCGATTGATTCAGCTGTGGCTCCCATGCATCCCATACATCCCATATTATATTTCTCAAAAACTTTTATGGTTTCCGGGTAATCACGAAGCACATCATTGATAGATGAACTTTTTGTGACGTCCATTTTACTCACTGCAAAAAATTAGATATTGCCAGAATTTAGATGTTATGTTAGCATTACTTCTATTATAAAACAATAAAAAATAACTACAGGAGATAAAGCTTATGGCAAAGAAATGCGAGATTTGTGGAAAAGGCCCTGTTTACGGAAATAATGTCAGCCATGCCAATAATAAGACTCGAAGACGCTGGAACCCCAATTTGCAACGAGTACATGTCATCCAGAATGCTACCCGCAAGCATATCTATGTCTGCACGCGATGTATCCGTTCAAATAAAGTCCAAAAGGCATCATAACAGCTCCCTTTCAAAAGACTTTCAGGCAAAATGCGGCTTAAAATCGGAAATTACATTACAGGCAACTGCTCCATTTTTGTCGGGCGGGGAAAAAACTTTATCGGAAAAATGAGTGATGACCACAGTAATGTTATCATGGCCTCCTCTTTGATTTGCTAAACCAATCAATTCTTTACAAGCAGACACAAGATCAGAAGAGGATTGAACAATTGATTTTATTTCCTCATCTTTCACTAATCCGGATAATCCATCACTACAAAGCAGAAGATAGTCATTCTGACAAAAGTCAATAGAGGTTGCCGCAACCTGCATCGATGCATTGCTACCAAGCGCCTGAAGAATTACATTTTTTTGAGGATGTTTTTCCGCTTCTTCTTCGGTTATGGTTCCTAATGCAACAAGTTGCCCAACAAAAGATTGATCTTTTGTAACCTGTGTAATTGTATTATTTCGCACGATGTAAGCCCTGCTGTCGCCTATCTGTCCAATAAATAACTTGTTGTTTGAAATCCCTGCTAATGTTGCTGTCGTACCCATACCGCGCATTTCAGGATTTTTTGAAGCTTTTTCTAAAATAGCCGTATTGGCTTTTTGCAGAGAATCATCTAACATCTGAACGAACTCTGATTCGGTAGAAGCTGTTTTAGATTTCATTTCTTTTAAAACAGTGTTAACAGCTAACAGGCTTGCGACTTCACCGGCTGCCGGGCCTCCCATTCCATCGGCAACCATAAAAAATTTGATTCCATCGTTTAGGTTATATTGTCGAACTTCGGTCAGGGAAGCAGAATTCTCACTGGTAGTATCTACAACGAGGAAACTGTCTTCATTGCCCTTTCGTACTCTACCGACATCAGTTTGCGCAAAAACAGAGATAGCACCCATAACTATTTACATTGAAAAATTATTTTAACTTTTCGTACCTCAATTGTATCGTTCGGATATAATTTCCAGTTTTTTCCGACTATCCTTCCATTTACATTTACCTGTATCCAGCCGCCATACCCCGTAATGTAAAAAGATTTTCCCTCCTTTTTAATTGTCGCTACCATTGGAGGAATAAGAAATCCTTTCAGCACTACATCGGAGGTAAGAGATTTTCCTATTACAGTCACATCTTTGGTGATTTTGTATTCTTTTCGCTCCCCGGATTGAAGAACCATAAGTTTAGCTTGTTTTTCTTCAACAGGTGCGACAGCTTCCTTCATCTGTTTGCCAAGCAACTCCTGCTGTTGTTTTGTATCAAGGATCATTGTTCCCCCAAAATCTGCACCGGCCTGAGCCTCCACCTTTAACTCTGGTTCAAGAATAATAGTATGTTTTCCCACAATGACAACATCTCCATCCTGCAATTTTTCCTGTTGAGTTATCCGATTTTCATTAACAAAAGTTCCATTAGTGCTGTTTAAGTCCTCAACAGTATATCCTCCTCCCGCTCGTTTAATTTTAGCGTGATGTCTGGAGACGGCAGCATTGTCAATTACAATATCATTATCCTCTTCTCTCCCGATTTTTACCTGGCTTCCGGTTATCGGGTATTCTTTAATAACGTTATCCTTGAATTTTAAAATCAATTTATCCATTTCAGAATTTATCCAGCAAAATTTTTTTTTCTAACATAAAATATTGTTCCAGAATTTTCATTGATTTATATAGCTTTGTCAAGACAATATCATCTGAAAATTAAGTATACATACCCTCCGGCCAGAGCCAGGTAAGATATAAACACTATGGCAAGCAGGATAAAGACTAATCTGCCCGGTCCCGCCCATTTAGGCAGATAACGCGGAAGATAAAAATGATTTAAAATTATTATGGCGCCTGTAAATATAACCGTGCCAGTGAATCCTATCACCGCGCTTAACAAAATCAATGGTCCCGGGGCATTAAAGAGCATAGTAATAGATGTAATTATGGTTAAAACACCGAGGAATATATAATAGAGTCCCCTGATACCAATCTTCTTCGTAACAGGGAAAAGGCTGTGTAGAACATCTGCCTGAATACGGCTTACTGCATCAATAGTCACCAGCCATGTATCTGAAAGAAACGCGGCAGCTACAATAAGAAAAATTATTGTGCCAATGCCTCCCCAGCTCACTTCAAAAAACTTGCTCTGAACAACCGCAATCTCGTAACCCTCCGGAAGAAGTCCTTCCGGGAAAAGAAGAGCATAAGCTAAAAGACATGTCATGAGAGTTGTTAAGATGTTTCCGAATATCCCGATACCACTGTCCAAAAGAAGGTATTTTCTCCATTCCATAAAATTTTTTCGGTCCTTTTCCTCATTAAAAGGAACAAAACCGGAATCTGGAATACTTTCAGGTCTTCCTGTAATGGGACCAGTTATTCTACCCATATGAACGGCCATCCCTGCCCCTTTGTCCCTCAACCAGTACGAATAGAAAAGCGTCCAGAAACCTCCGAGCCCGGCAAAGGTTATCGCAGTAAGAAGTTTTGTGGCATCATTCTGATCCCATGCCCTTGGCATAAAGTCAGAAGAACTAATTAGACCCAGGAGAAACTCGGGCAGAACATTTAGAACTTTTGGCGTTGCGCACGCCCATACAAGGCCAATGACCGTTAAAATTGCGATAACCTTCATAAAGTTTTCAATAAGGTTATAAATAACACGGCTTAAAAGTATCGCGGCTAAAAATGCTGCCATAGAAGAATAAGCCCAAAAAAGTGACTGCCCTCTCTGACTCCAGCCCTCGGGCAAATCGGTTAACCCGGCAAGCGCAGTGCCACCGGCTGAGGCAAAAGCCCCGAACCAGAGAAATGATATGCTCATCAACACCCACAGCATCAAAGCAAAAAACCTGTTTAAACGAATAAAACCTTGAAAAATGCTTTCCCCTGTTGCAAGTGTATAAAAACCAATCGAGTAGGTAAGAGGATATTGCAGTAAGCATGCGGGAAGGAGAAGAAACAGGAATGTAAGACCATACTTGGCTATTATGTAAGGCCACCAGATTAACTCTCCGCTCCCCTGAGCAAGCGCCATCCAAACGACCCCGGGACCTAAGGCGGTTAAGAGACCTTTGAGAGGTGGTATTTTGCCTTTTCTGTATGGAGCTAACTTCCCAAAATTCATGATGAAAAATAGAATATCACACGAATTTATTGAGTGGCAACTCTAACAGAGCGCAGCTTCGACGCAACCTAAAATTAATAAATAACCACAAAGATCACAGCGCGATTGGTCGCAATCAAAACTTAGTATAAAATTAAGAAAAAGAGGACGTAGAGAAAAATAAATAATTGACAAATTATTCCTTCGTATTACTAACCAGCGAAACGTTGTTTTTTTAGGCGGTGTTTAATTGTGATTTTTTTTAGGCACTGTTTAGCTCTTTCTTTTTACAGCGCCTTATGCAGAGTTGAGGAGATCACCCTTCATGTCATTCCCGAATGTTTCTATCGGGAATCCAGGGACCAGCTTGACCACTCGATTCCCGCTAAAGCTTGTCCTCGAACGCTTTAATCGGGGAACACTCGGGAATGACAAACTTAGGGAGTCTGGCTTACCCTGGCTTATTGAGAACTTGCAGTCTAACAACGTAACTAATTGTTTTAATAGGCTGATGCCCTGCTCTTTCTCCGGTAATTTTTTAACACGCCATAGACACACCCTTTAGATGAAAAAAACCCTTTAGGACTTTTCTTCGAATGCCGATAGGTAATTATGAAGTGATTGAAAATCTTTTTTAAACAGGGGGGGGTAAAAATGATTATGAGCAATTGGCTTAAAAGGAAATTTAATCGATTCGAAAATAGTTTAGAGAAAAAACATTTAGAGGAAATTTGCAAGTCTAAGTTGCAATTTATGATTTCACTTGATGGGAGTTATGTCTCGTATCAAAGCATGTTTGTGGATTTAGTAAATCGCAGAACATTTTCCGGAATAAAAATTGATTCTGTATTGCCCAAAGATGGTGACTTGAGGCTAAAACCTAAAACTAAAGTCGTAATCAGTTACGATTTTCGAAAAAAGAAGTATAAATTCACCTCGAGAGTCCTTAGGAAATTCAATGGCGACTACCCGTCATTTTTAATTACTATGCCTGAAACCATTAGAGCCGCCGGTTAATTGAAGCGAGCGGCCAATCATAACGGGTTTCTTGCAAAAAAATCTTTCACCCATGGCACTATTTTTTCCCAGGCGTCTTCTACCACATAGTGTCCGGCATCAGAAACTTTTTTGACATCTGCCTTAGGGAAATAAGTTTTCCAGCGCTCAAGAAAACGTTCGTTAAAACAAAAATCTTTCTCTCCCCAGATTATCAGCATGGGATGGTTTCTGAATTGTGAAAGCCTACTTTCTATATCCTTCAGCATTGAATAACTATAATCCTCTGGTGTCATAGGTATATCCTGCACAAATCTCAATATGCCAATCCTGTTGGCAAAACTATCGTAGGGTGCCAGGTAACCGGATTTAACTTCTGGAGTCATTCTTTCTTTTTTATTACATGCCATATATATAGACAGGCGCGCGAAAGCATTGAAGCACCGGACAGCTACATCGCCAAAAACAGGAATACGACAAATACTGATTCTAAAGGGAATGCAGGGCAAGAGAAAGGCAGCTGTGTTGAAGATCACAAACTGCTTTACACGTTTAGGATTTCTCACTGCCCACCCCATGCCAATGGCTCCTCCCCAATCGTGAAGAACAAAAGTAATATTCTTAAGATCAAGTTTTTTCAAAAAAACATCAAGATTATCAATGTGCTGTTTAAGACAGTAATTGTACTTTTGAGGCTTGTCGCTCAGACCGCAACCCATGTGGTCGGGGACTATAACCCTGTATTGTTCCTTCAGGTCTGAAACAAGACGACGGTAGTAGAAGGACCAGGTGGGATTGCCGTGCAGCATTACAACAGGCTCACCCTTCCCTTCATCCAGGTAGTGGTACTTCAAACCATCCAGCTCAATGAAGTTTGATTTGAAAGGATACAGTTCTTTTAAAAAATAAACATCGAACATCGAACACTTAACATCGAAAAGGAGAATGAAAATCCGACCCCTCAGCGACCGGTATTGGAATAAGCCCGGAGGGCATAATGTTACTGACAAGAGGATATTGGTACCAAAACATGCAATTATTTAATAATTGATCTAAAGAACACACAGTATCATTCCAGCATGCTCTAACGATAGAATACTGAATGTCGCCCCTGTGTCATGCCCGAATGTTTCTATCGGGCATCCAGAATCAAAGCTCGGCCTGGATTCCCTATAAGTGCATTAGGGAATGACAAGACAGGGCATAGCATATTAACTCTGACCTATCCCTCAGGACCAGGTTTTAAACGCTTAAATAAAATACCGGTGATTATTTTCAAGTAAAAAGTTATGTGCAATTCTTCGGCTTTACACGCTTTTGGGCAGTTTTAATGCTGCTTACTAATATCTTTTTAATTTAACGTTCAACGTTCGTTGTTCAATATTTCAAGTTTACCATTGCACTCCCAGCATCACACAGTTCAAGCCGCTCCCAATGCCCAGCATCGCTATATTATCATCTTTTTTTACCAGTCCTTTTTCGATTCCAATAGCCATTGTGATGGGAAGGGAGGCAGACCCGGTATTTCCTAAGTATTCCAGTGTGGAAAAATCTTTTTTAATTTCTAATTTCAAGGTTTCGTAGAGCATCTTCCTGTGAGCTGAGCCTACCTGGTGGCAAAATATTCTTCTCATAGTACTGTTTTCCCAGCCAAGTTTGTTCCTTGTTTCTTCCCAGGTTTCTTTGGCTAATTTTATTCCGTTGATCATGAGAGTTTCCGAGTCTGTTAGCATGCTGACATCACCGGTATGGGCAACATCCGCGTTTATTCCACCGATACAAAGCTCATTATGCCGTGTATTTGATCTGGTTTGCCCTCCTAACAGTTTATGTCCTGTTTTTGAAACAGATGAATGAGCCATGACAACCGCTACAGCCCCGGAGCCTATGGTAAGAGAAGCAATATAGTGTTTGATTTTTTTTCGACTGATGTCTGTGTCAGTCAAAATATTGTTAATAGTAGTTTCAACCAGTTGTTTGCCGCACTCCCCTGACACAATCACTCCTGCTTTTACCTGACCTAACTCTATCATATTGGCTAAAACGGTCATGCTGTTGAGAAAGCCGAGACAGGCATTTGAAACATCAAAGAGAGAAGAAGCGGATGGTAAATCGAGAGCATTATGCACTACACTGGCTGTCGCGGGCTCTAAAAAATCCCGGGAAACAGAGGCATGGATAAGGCAACCAATATCCTGTCTTGAAATACCTGATTTTTCAATAGCCTTTTTTGCCGCAAAAACGCTGACTTCGCTTGGGCGTGTTCCGTTTTTCCAGAACCGACGTTCTTTTATCCCGCTCATCATCTCCAGGCGGCCTTCAGGAAGCTTTAAACGGTCGTACACCGGACTGAGACGCTTTTCAATATCTTCCGAAGAAACTATTTCGTCAGGAATTTCATATCCGAAGGCTTCAATACAGACGTTTTTAAAAAGCAAAACAGCATCTCTCCTTCATAAAATTTACATATTAAAGTATAAAGCGGTAATTTACCACAATCAAAAATAAAGTTACAGCAAAGACGCAGAGTACGCAAAGAAAAATTTTTCCTCTGCGATCTTTGCGTCTCTGCGGTGAAAACATTTCCTAAAAAAAAGGCGGAGTTTCCAAAAAGAAACTCCGCCAAACGTAATTGAGAGGAGAATAATCTAAAAAGTTAATTATAAATCACTTACGAGTTATTCTTATTAACTTTCCTATACGCAAAAACTTCTAAAAAGCCGACAACCAGGAAACCAATAGCCGCGAGAACATAAACTTTTGGAGGGGTTTTTACTTGCAGCACAAGCATATTCCAGGTAGAAGTTGATTTATTTGTACCGGATTCACCATTGCCGCCATCCCACGCGTTTACCGAGAAAGGAAGAAACTTTCCAGGAATAAACTGCACGTCCTTTTTCACATTTTCAGTGGTCAGTGATCTCTTAAAAATCAGTTGCCATTGTCCTGTCCAGTTATCCTTGCTGTTCCTGGCACCTTTATTGCTCTTGGTCTCAATAGCCTTATTCGTAACTTTGAAAGGCTTAAAAATACCTTTCGCGTTTACTTCTACCGCTTTATCTTCATCCGCCTTCCAGTACCAGAGTTTAACCGGGTTTTGCGGATCGCCGTTCAGAAAGTGCGGCCTATTTGTTCCCATTAATTCTTTCGCCGGAAACTGAAGCGCAATTGCGTCTCTCAGGTCTCCATATTTGCGCAGCAGGTTAAACTCCTTCGGAGATTGGTCGCTTCCAAATACTTTCGGGTCGTAATATTCCACATAGGTTTTTACCACGCTTTTTAATCCATTAGAGCCTTTTTCCGTATAAGACTGGTGCAGTGTTTTTCCTCCCTGCGTGGCCTCTGCTTTCGGGTCATGCTTAATACTCTCACTCCTGTCGTTCCACTCTAATTTAAAAACTATATCCGTTTCGTTATATAATGCCCTGACCGTCACCAGATCAACAGCAAAGTTCTGCCATCTTGGCTTAAGCGACACCATTCCTGATAATTTCAAATCAGTCATATTAGACTCATTCCATTTTGGATCATTGGGGTCCATCGGCAGTTCCCCTTCAATCTTCTTAATGACAAGAACTTCATTATCCGTTCTTTCATACTGTAGTGACTTTAAGAAATGGGACAGGTCCCATCTGTCTTCTTCAGGAATGGTATCAACAAAGGAGGGCATCGGAGTTCCGTTAATGCCTGTGGTTACACGGGCAAAAATATCTTTGATTCCATCCCCGCCCTTGAATTTCCAGGGTTTGGTTAAATCCCTTGGATGGATTTTAAATCCCCGGTCGGTCTTCAGAGTAGGGAAGGATTTCCCATTGCCTCTCCCATCTATTCCATGACATTCCCAGCACTTTTTATCTTCATAAACCGCCTTTCCTTTTTCCGCTTTCGCGAGATCAAGTTCAGGCTCCGGTACATCATTATATTTCATCAATATCTTGTTATACCTGTAATCTTCCTTATCATCAGGATCATCGGAGGTTTTAAACTCATCATCTTCCGCCCATGAATCGTTTAAGGTTTGAATAAATGCAATAAGCCCCCATCTTTCCTCTGCAGTCAAACCAACTTTTGATATTTCTTTGGCAAAGAAGGTCATAGGAGTTCCTGTTATCCCTCTTGAAATAGTCCTGAACAGGTCCTCATCTGTCGGCAAAACACCTGAGGCCGTTGTTCTGAATTTAAAAAGAGGTTGTGTGAAATCTCTTGGCTTGGGATCGATCAGTTGTGCTACTGGCCCTTCCCCGTCACCTGTCAACCCGTGACAGAAACTGCATCGTTTAAAATATGTAACTTTCCCTGCTTCAACTACTTTTGGATCTCTTAAATTCGGTTTATTTTTCCCGATAGACCACTCCTCTGCCGCAAATCCTCTGTTAGCTACAAGGAGCAGGGCCACTACCAAAAAAGTTTTTAAAAGTCGTTTCATCACACATCCCCCAAAAAAATAAATTTAAAAATCAATTTGGACGCAGATTTTCGCAGATCTCACAGATAAAATCCTGAAAATCTGCGCTCATCTGCGTCCCAATAAAACTTAATGCAATCCTTCAGGAATACGAGCCGTTTTTTGCGCCAGATTCAGTTCCGCCATCATGATCGTCCAAACCTGTTCGTCAGTCAGGTCTTTTTTCCATATGGGCATAGCGGAATTCCATGGAGTTGCTTCAGGCGGCAATCCAGGTCCGCCGTTCCTGATTCTCCAGAAGATATATCCTTCAACAATGGTTTCCAGAGTTCCATTATCCGTAAAGTCTATCGGTCTCAGTCTGAATCCATCTGCCAAAGGCCCGTTACCGTCTGTTTTATCTCCGTGGCAGGGTCTGCAATTGAATTCATACAGGGTCCTTCCTTCATATAATCTTGTTTCTGTATAAGCTAATTTAATGTCCGCTTCACTTGCGCCGCCCGATTTTATTTTTTGAACTGCCGCTTGAACTCCCGGCATTGGAATAAAATCCAACGCTCTCGGACCGTGGCCTACCTGAGGCACAAACTCCACCTTGTCCGCCTTAACCTGTGCCACAAATTTATCCAGCATTTCTTTGTTTGGATTGGCTATAGGATTGACAAGATCTTCATTTTTCTTTGGGAAATTAGAGGAAGGATGCTGGATTCGCAGGACAACCGGGGCCTGACTCTTGGGAGCAAAGTAAGAATAGGCAACCTGACCGCTTCCTAACGCTACAGCAAGCATCACAACCCAGGCCACGGGGTGGCTATATCCTCCCCGCAACAGTTTCAGCATCGGAGCCAAAAACGAATCTATTCTATCCTGATCAAAACTGACATACATAAAAATAGTGATTGTCAGCAGTATGGCCCAGAACATTTGTAATGAACCTGGAACCGGCAAAGGAAGATCCAGTCCGGTTACACGCCTTGACAGCTCCGGAATACCCTTCACCAATAAAACCCAGGCAACTCCACAAAAGATTACCACGGACCAGAACATCCCAATTAAAGGTTTTTTTTCTCCTGCCATTTTGGCCACCCTCCTTTTAAAAATTAATCATTTTATAAACAAACTCTTAATTAGCAAGCAGTTTTTTTTTACACGGACAAACAAGTTTGCCCATGCCACTCATGTTTGCTGCCTACTGTAAACTGCTTACTGTTATTATGTTTTCAAATCAACCGGCTTTCAAAAAAGCCACAATATCATGAAGATTTTTCACCGAAAGAAGGTCTCTAAAATTCCCCGGCATAATAGACATGACCGCTGGTTTTCTATATCCCTTCCGGATTTTTTTAATATCTGCTTTTGGTATAGCCACTTCTGCTCCGTCTTTTTTGACGAGCGTAATTTTTTCATCATCTTGAGCTTTTATAAATCCTTCAACTTTTTTCTTGCCATCCGCATTTTTTTTCTTGAGCTTAACGGTTGATTTAATAGTATTCTTTGGGATAACTATCTTTTCGGTCCCTTTCAGGTTCATAACTTCAACAGAATCTTCTTTGTCCTCCAGGAACCACCCCTTTATTTTTTTATCGAAGGTTTTGATAACCACTTTAGGTTTGGTGCCGAACTTACCGCCTTTCAGTTTTTCTATAGGTATAGCTCTTTCTTCACCGGTGCTCAATTTAATCTTGGCTTCCGTATCGCTTACACCCGCGTCCACACCTGTAATAATCTCTCCGTCAACGGTCTCAAGCTTAATCGGCTCAAAACCGCTGGCAATAACAGCGCTCGGTTTTAGAATAGATTCAATAATAAATTCAGTAGACCTTGTGCCTCCCACGGTCGTCAGCACGGGACCTACTGTCCCTCCTTTATCTCCGAAAGTATGGCATTTAAAGCAGGGCGCCGGGCTTTCCGGATCAAAAAACATTTTCTTTCCTGCTTCCGCGTCTCCATCAATATAAGTTACAAAGGGAGATGCTGTTGCCGCTTCTTCCGTTGTTTTCTTTATTAAGTCATGAAATCTTTTTCCCGGACCCGTAGGATTCATTACCTGGTTGATATCCGGTTCGCCATCCTGTGCCCAGAGATACATAATAACCGATTGAACATCCTCGAGATTTAAATTGATAGGCGCTTTATAGACATATGGCATCTCATTTTTAAATCCCGCTACAACATATCCCCCCGGTTCTCCCATGCATTCCCACAAATAATCTACCGGGGCCCATTGTTCGCCGGTTGCCTTAGTTCTTTCTTCGGCCCTCATAATTGTTCTTTCACCCATCGCGGTAAGCCTTGCGGGATCCGTGACAAAGTCTTTTCCAAGTTGAACACCGTGATTCGGGCACCTGACAGCGCTTCCCCTGGTTCCGAGGCTGTGACAGGTGGTGCATCTTCCTCTACCCCAGTAAATCGCCTCGCCGTTATCAGCGCTCACACCCGTTGCTCTCGCGACCATGCCTTTTTCACCGCCGGTCATCATGGTTATTTTCCATCCGACAAACATGTATGTCAAAACCAGACCGACTAAAAAAAGAAAAACTTTTCCTACTGCTCTAATCTCTGAACTCAAAGAGTCCCAAAAAAAACGCAGCGCAGCTAAAACAATTAAGAACAAAGCACCATAAAACGATACAAATAAGCCAAGAGTTTCCATTTCTTTTTTTCCCCCTTAATTTAGTTATTTATTATTTGTTGTCTATTATTTTTTTGAATAACTATTAACTCAGATTCCCTCTTTCGCGGGAATGACATTTTACTTCGTTCTTGTCATTCTCTTTGTTCTATCTTGTCATGCCCGACTTGATCGGGAATCTATAAATATTATGAAGCTGCTGATCCGGGCGCTTCTGCCACTGCTCCTGGTACTGCTTCCTGAACCTCGTCCACTCTGTGCTCCTCTTTAGGATGAGCCAGAGTAGAGAGCCAGAACCCGAACGCTATAATTGAAAGCGTTAGGAAAACAGCAGTACTCACAATCATCGTCAGCCACATGTTATCCAGAGTAAAGGACCATTGAGAAGTATCCTCCATAATACCAAAGAGATGCCAGTTTACCCGCAGCCCGGACCTGATAAATCCCATCAGTCCCATATTAAAGGCTATAATAATGGTAAGGGCAATCAGGGCATACTGAGACCGCTCCGGAATCTTGCCCCACCGGATTGGCGCGATTTCTTTCGCGTCTTTAAAGGCAAAGACATCAATCGTAACCACTAAGATGATACAGGAAATCAGCTCGAGGAACTGGCTCACGGCAACGTTTCTAAGGAACGGACTGGCCTTTTCCATTACTAAAAATCCTTCATACCCAAACCAGCCGGTCACAATAATGCCGGTCCCAAAAAGGTATAAATACTGTCCCGCGACAGGTTTATTAAAGACTAAGGCAAGAACGCAGGCACATATAACCAGGAAATTATTTGTAAAAAGAGCCATTCCCGCCATCTTGAAAAACCCCCTCCTCATTTCATCATCGGGAAGGTCAAGTGTCGCCGGGTCCAGGGTATATAAATAGACGGCATACTGTCCCACGAGTAAAATACAGATAAGGCCAGCAATAGGAATCGCGATGTAGGGCGCTTTACCCTGTTGTGAGATAGGCACGAGGTCTTTTTTATTTCCCCTTCTGTAAAGGACAAAACTAAAAAAAGTGGAAAGGATAATCATATTCACCACGGCATTTTTTGCCGGCATCAGACCCGCGAATTTCAAAGTAGGGTGAAACTGCCCGCCACCCATTTGCGCTGATTCTTCCCCGCTCAGAGGCATGTTGTGCGGCGTCAGCCATATCATAAAAGATACGACAACCGCGCCAATAAGGAATTTGTACCACTTATGGTATCGTTCCGACCCAGGAATTCTGCACATACCGGACCAGAGGTAATAAGTACTCACAAGGAAAAGACCTCCCACCAGCATTGCCTGAATGATAAATGTCCAGGAGAAATCTCCTCCCATCATGTTGTTTCCCATAACCGCGCTGTTGCTGTATACCTGTCTGCCAAGATAATAACCGGCAAAAGGAAGCGGTATTAAACCGCAGAGGCCTACAAAATTACTGACATAACCCATCCAGTCGTAATGGGCCTTCTCTTCATGAGTAGTCGCCCCTATAAACTTAACAGCGGCATAGGACCCGCCGACAAACCCTCCGAAGGCAAGGTTGCCGAGCAGCCTGTGAATTGCAACAGGTCCCCAGAGAGGATTAATAACTGCCTCCCAGGCGCTTATCGTAATTTGTCCTGCTTCATTGACACCAACCGGGCTCATCATGAAAGAAGCCCAGGAATTGGCCAGATACATAATCCAGGTGCCAAATATATTGAGCCAGACGCCGAGGAAAATATGAAATCCTTTACTATGGTTAATCGCTAAAAATGAAACTCCCGCAAGAATAATGGTACACCCGATAAGGGACGGCTGATCTCCTGTGAGATAATAGAACTTTTCCCCATCTTCTAATATCTTATAGGGCATTACAGCTTTCACGTCTATAGTAAACAAAAAACCGTACACTGTTATGACCCACCCCAGTGACTGAAATAGAGTCCTCCACTTCTTCGCAATCAGAGTTTTAGCGTCTGCAAAGGCATGCCAGCCGTAATAATAAATGTAAAGGGTGAATGTCTCGCCAAAGAACAGGAGGGCGTATACCCACATAACATCTTTAAACATAGTGCTCATAAAACCCCAGAAGGTGGGATAGAGGGTCATGAGAGCAAATGCCAGGGTCCCGCCTAACGCAGCAGTTACAGCGTAAGCAACGGACAGCAGGCTGCAAAATTCATAAGCGAGATCATCGAATTTCTTGCTTTTCGATTTGAAACCCACGTATTCAATCACCACCACAAACATGGGGATTGCAAGAACAAAAGAACCCATATAGAGATGCATCTGGGCAATAAACCAGATGACCTTCCTGGATGGCAACCCCAGAATCTGGTTGTACGTGCTATCAAATTTTGCCGCGAATGCTGGCTCTACCAGGGCAAAAATAAAAGCAATGGCTGCCAGTCCCGCCAGCATACAAGTACGAATTAAGTTCCGTCCTTGACTAAACATACGTTTACCTCCTTAAATATAAAAAAGTTTATTAAAATTTAAAGTTGATTGACCGCATTCTATTATTGTCATTCCCGGGTGAGCGGGAATGACAATACGGAAACGCGGTAAACAAACAAGTTAGATTCCCGCTAAAACTTGCCCTCGAACGCTTTAATCGGGGAACACGCGGGAATGACACTTTAACTTTATTTTGACAACTCGATATCGAGAGTTGTGTCTCCAGCAACTTTCACTTCTTTTTCACTTTCCCCTAAAGTTTCATGCCATATTTTTATTGTATATGAACCGTCAGGTATGTTGGCAATTTTATAGGATCCGTCTTTTCCTGAAACAGCGGCGTAAGGTGTTTCTACAACAGCAAAGTAACCGTTCATCCATTCATGAATATCACACTTCACCGGGTATATTTCCGCGACTTCAACCGCCTCTTCAGGAAGTACATGAGCTAAATCATCTCCGGGCTGAGCAAAATTTACCGCCTCGTTTTCATCGGCAAAGGAATGAATATTATGAGTTAAACCATCTTTATTATTTAATGTTACTTTTGCTCCCGCTTGAATAAGGGACACATGGGGTTGAAAGCTGCAATTATTCTGATCGGTATCAACAGCAGGAGCATCTCCAGCTTCTCCTTCAATCTGGAGGACTGCGTACTGAAGACCACCGTCGCTGACCAACAGTTTTTCTACAATGAGGTCCCCTTTGGTTCCGCAAACATTGGGATCTTTTGTTATCTTTACTTTTTTCGGCGCTTTGGCCTTCCCTGCAAATTTAACCTTTCCACTGATAGAACCGGCGTCCGCTAATCCGGTTAAAGCAAACATCATTACTCCCGAACAAAAAACAGCAAAAAACTTTTTCATACCTTTCTTCCTCCTCAAAAAAAATATTAGAAAAAAATTAAAATTTTATAAAGACTCAATCTAAACAAAATATGTAAGGATTATCACAGAAAATTGTGGTTGCAACTTAAGGTGAGGCAATTTTGCCTAACTAAATGCGACACTATTTCCCATCAACGAAATTGAAGAGCGATATAATAACCTCAACAAATCTTTTTTGTCAAGAAAAAAATCCCCTATTGAACTCAAAAAAATATATTTTCATTCAATAGGGGATTCCCATAGCAGCAGTTTTTATGCCACTGTGGTTTCCTCCTGGGGTTTAAACAAATTTCTCTTGAAAAGTCAATTATTTAAAAACAATGAGGGAGAAAGCGAGTTTGTAAAATTTGGTTCAATATAAAACAGTTCCCCGTTTTAATTGAAACATCTGTTTCATTATGATATTATTTTTTTATGAAAAATCTTAATGAAGAATTTTATATTTTCAGAGAAGTAATCAGTAACGCTCTCCCTATGGTATTTTTTACCCATCCTTTTAAACACTCAAAAGATGTCGAAATGGCTCGTATTCGATTTATCAATAAAAATCTGTTGAAAGTGACTGGCCTTACTGACAGAGAAATAGATGAAATGGTTGGAGAAAACTTTAAGAATATGATGCTTAAACTTATCAGCTACAAAGATTCTGTAGCAGAATATTTTGAAAAATTAAGTGGATTACATAAAGTGGAAGGGATGGAACTCCTGCTTGATAATCGTAATGGAGAGAATTTAGCCGTTAATGCAACCAGCCGCTGCATTAAAATTGATGAAGGCTGGTATGCTCAGGGGATATTCGCCGATAAAACCCCTGAAAAAAAATTAGAGAAACAGATCAGGACGTCACAAAGTAAGATAAAAGCTCTTCAAACCGAATTAAACAAAATTCATACGGAAGATATTGTCTATAGTAGCCCTGAGATGAAAAGGGTGCTAAAACTGGCCGCGAAAGTTGCAGACCTTTCCACTACAGTCTTAATTCAAGGAGAAACCGGGACAGGTAAAGAACTGATAGCCAGGGCGATACACAGGAACGGGAACAGGTCTGCCAAACCATTCTTTACAGTCAATTGCGGCGCTTTACCGGAAACCCTTTTGGAAAGTGAGTTGTTCGGGCATGTTAAAGGCTCCTTTACCGGCGCAATTTTCGACAGGAGCGGTTATTTTGAGGCAGCGGATGGCGGGACCATATTCCTGGATGAAATTGGTGAATTGTCCCCTTCCACCCAGGTTAAGCTTTTAAGGGTATTAGAAGAACAAACCATACGCCCTTTGGGAAGCAATTTATCAATTAAAATCGACGTTCGCATTATTGCCGCAACTCATAGAAACCTCACAGAGGAAATGCATCAGAACAGGTTTCGGGATGATCTTTTTTTCCGCTTAGCTGTACTTCCCATTAACATTCCCCCGCTTAGAGAACGGCTTGAAGATATTTTGCCGCTTACGAATCATTTTATAAGGCGTTTCTGTGAAAAATTGGGCAGTCCTGTAAAAGGGATATCTCCCCAGGCTGTTGATAAATTTTTTGTCTACTCATGGCCCGGTAACGCACGAGAACTACAAAATGTGATTGAACGGGCCTTAATTCTCTGTATAGAAGATCATTTACAACCTTCTCATCTTCTGTTTGATCTGAGTCAAACAAAAGCTAAATCAAGCAACATTCCGGATGGAAATTCTACAGGGCAGTTTCATTTAAAAAACGTGGAATACGAAGAAATACAACGGGCACTGCGTGAGTGCGACGGGAACAGGTCGAAGGCGTCAAAAAAACTGGGAATTGCAAGATCCACCCTCTGGCGCAAACTGAATCAGCAAAAAGCCTTAAAATGAGATTTTTAATCTTTCAATTAACAATTAGGATAATTGATCTGCTTTCGCAGCCAGGATAAAATCGCTCTCAGTTAAACCATCAACTTTCTCTGTCCAGATGGTTAATTTGAAAGTGCTTCGCGAGCGCATTCCTCGCAGCTCTGCTGCGGGGTTAGCGAGTGAACTTAAAATAAAATTATACTCTACACTGAGGATTCCTCACAGCTCTGCTGTGGGGAGCTTCAA
>CAYMVZ010000036.1:0-21127 GCA_964394335.1 uncultured Nitrospinota bacterium
GAAATAGCCCTCTATTTTATTTCAAGAACCCATTGATAATGACTAATTTATTAAAAAAGATTAATACCCCGAAAGATTTAAAAAAATTAAAAAAAGAGGAACTTCCTCTTTTAGCCGAGGAAATCCGAAAATTTATTATTGAGACCGTTTCGAAAACCGGTGGACATTTAGCATCCGGCCTTGGAGTTGTTGAATTAACCGTAGCACTCCATTATATTTTCGACACTCCTGACGATAAGATTATATGGGATGTCGGGCATCAGTCTTATGCCCATAAAATCCTTACAGGACGAAAAAGCAAATTTCATACTTTACGTCAGTACAAAGGTATCAGTGGTTTTCCAAAAATTGAAGAAAGCGATTACGACGCTTTTAACACCGGTCACAGCGGCACCTCTATTTCAGCGGCACTTGGTCTTGCAAAGGCCCGTGACACTAAAAAAGAAAGTCATTCCGTCATTGCTGTAATCGGTGATGGTTCAACAACTGCGGGAATGGCTTTTGAAGGCTTTAACCAGGCGGGTCATCTGAAAAGCGATATGATAGTTATCCTGAACGACAATGAAATGTCTATCTCAGCGAATGTGGGCGCTGTTTCCTCCTACCTGAGTAAAATTCTTACAGGTCAGCTCTATACTAAATTAATTGATGAAATAGACACCCTTTTAAAACATATCCCTAAAATAGGTAAACGAGTGTCCAGATTAGCTCACCGTGTAGAAGAGGCTATCAAGGGGATACTCATCCCGGGGCGTATTTTTGAAGATCTTGGATTTAATTATGTGGGTCCTATTGACGGACATGATCTTTTTCATCTCGTCTCTACTCTTGAAGGTATAAAAAAACTGAAGGGGCCTGTTCTTATTCATGTGGTCACAAAAAAAGGGAAAGGATATCAGCCTGCAGAAGAAAAAGCGCCTTCCTTTCATGGCGTCTCATCTTTCAATATTGGCACCGGAGCCTCTTTAAAGAAAAAGTCATCTAAAACATATACCGAGGCATTTGGTGATTCTATTACAGAGCTGGCTCAAAAGGACATAAGGATTATTGCAATTACCGCTGCAATGACAGATGGAACCGGTCTTACCAAATTCGCGAAAAAATTTCCTGACAGGTTTTATGACGTCGGTATCGCTGAGCAGCACGCAGTAACCTTTGCCGCTGCCTTGGCTCTGGAAGGGCTTAAACCTGTTGTAGCTGTTTACTCCACTTTTCTGCAGAGAGCTTACGATCAGATCCTTCATGACATCTGCCTTATGAACCTACCTGTGACTTTCGCAATGGATCGTGCGGGAATAGTGGGAGAAGACGGCCCAACGCATCACGGGATGTTCGACCTTTCCTATATGCGCAATCTTCCTAATCTTGTTTTCATGGCTCCAAAAGACGACAATGAATTGAGGCACATGTTAAAAACTGCTCTGGAGTTTAACGGCCCTGCAGCTTTAAGATATCCGCGAGGAGCAGGAACATCTGTGAATTTTGATAAAAAAATAAAACCATTAGAGATTGGAAAAGCCGAGGTTTTGAAGGAAGGGGATGAACTTTTGATTCTTGCTATTGGAAATATGGTTTTTCCATCACTAAATGCCGCAGAAATTCTTTCCCAAAAAGGTATCGACGTTGCCGTTGTAAACGCGCGGTTTATAAAACCACTCGATAAGAACCTCATTACAAAACTGGCCGGTAGAACAAAGAAAATTGTAACCGTAGAAGAAAATGTCTTACAGGGCGGATTTGGAAGCGCTGTAATGGAAATACTTGAAGAAATGGGAATTGATAACATCCAGTTTAAACGGATTGGAATTCCCAATAAATTTGTAGAGCATGGTTCTCCTGATATTTTAAGACAAAAGTACGGATTAAATGCTGAAGGGATATCCGAAACAATTCTGAAGCATTTCAATCTTAGAACATCACAAACAATGCATGCTGAAGTAGAAATGACCGATACCAAAACTCTAATAGCAAAATGAGCCGCGCAGATAACAGTAGGCAGATGGCAGTTGTCCGTTGACGGTAAAACCAAGATCAAACGTAAAATTCCAAATAACAAATAAATTCTAATTTTCAAAATTCTAATGCACTCTCAGTGATGAATTAATTTTGGCTTCAGCTTTGCGTTTTTGCAATAATTACATGGATTGTAATGCGTCCCTATTTTTTTAAATTTAAACTTCACACCTGTGTAATACTCTTTATTTCTCTAATAATTCTTTTACCTGCTTTAGTTTTTGCCACAACTGTCTATGTGAAAAAAATTAAAACAAAAATTACTGAAGCGCCTTCCCCAAGATCAAAAATTATTGCTGTTATTAATCCGGACATTCCTTTAGAGATAATTAGTAAAAAAGGAAATTTTTATCATGTAAAACTGCCGAATAATAAAAAAGGCTGGGTCTTTAAGTTTAAGGTAACAACTAAAAAATCCACCAGAAAAGATGGGGATGAAGAATTGTTTGCTCTCCTTGTCGGAGAAAGGAAAATAAAAGCAGACGAGGCATCTACCGGAGGAAGTATTCGGGGATTAAACAGAATTTCTGAAAGAGACGCAAAAAGAAGAGGGATTAAACCTGAACATATTCAGGCTGTTAAGAATATGGAAAACTTCAAAATCGGCTTAAAAGAACTTGAATTGTTTCAGCAGGAAGGAAGATTGGGAGAATATAGTGAAGCAGAATGATATGAGATTTAAATATTTCTTTTTATTTTTAATAGTTATTGCATTTTTCTCAGCGGATTTTGTATCCAAATCTTCTGCTTTTAACTTGGGGGATATTTTAAAAGAATTAGAGGTTGAAGAGCCGAGAGGTCCTGAGAAAAAAGAAAAAGAGCAGACAAAACCGCAGCCACAACAACAGCGCCAACAACAAAACCAACAAGATCAGCGAAGGCAAGAAGAACCGCTTGGAGGCATTCTCGGAACCATTATAAAGGACAAAAAAACCAAAGAAATTATTGGCGTTTTAGGAAAAAGTATTAAAAACTTACAACCAATACAGTATAAAGAAGAGAAAGCCCTGGGAGGAGCAATTGCAACACAGGTATTTAGCCGCTTCGGTGGAAGCTATAATAACAAGAGCCTCCTGCAGTACGTAAATCTTGTTGGAAACTCAGTGGCCATGTTTTCAGAGCGACCCAATATCCCATACCACTTTGCCATTCTTAACAATCCGGAACCTAATGCCTTTGCCGCACCCGGGGGTTATGTTTTTGTAACAACCGGTTTGCTGAGAAAGATAAAAAATGAAGCGGAATTAGCCGGTGTTCTGGGACATGAAATTGCTCATATTTCTCAAAAACATACTTTAAAAACCCTCCAGAGAAGCAGATCAATTCAGGGAATTAGCGAGTTGAGCCTTTCATTAATGGATAAAAATCCAGCAATGTTTAGAAACATTATTAATGATATCTCTACTATTCTTTTTGAGCATGGTTTGGATCAAAGCTTAGAATATGAAGCCGATAGAGTAGGGACAGAGTTTGCTTACAGGGTCGGATACAACCCCCGGGGATTGGAGGACTTCTTAAAGACTTTACGAGAAATTCGGGGAAAAGAAAGGTCAATCTTTTTTAAAACACATCCTTCTCCATCAAACCGGATAAATAAATTATTGAGAGAAGTACTTCCTAACTACCGGGACATTGGCAAATATCGCATACTATCTTCACGTTTTAAGAAAGAGACCAAAGGGAAACTTTAGAAAAGATCAACGGTCAATTAACAATGAGCCGTTATCAATTTTCAATTACCACCTGAAAAAACTTAATCATCAGGTTGCGAGTCTGTTGAATTGGCATAAGGACAGCCTCCGGGCGGCGGTCCCTGATGACCACCCATGCCCGGAGATCGTGGAACAAAATTTATATTCCCCATTTTGGACAACTCGTTCATAGTATCGGCATTTGATTTAACAGCATTCGGAGTAAAAGTTGAAAGGATTTTATTTAATCTCCTGCTCCCGCATTCTTCACATTTTCGTGCAAAAAAATTTGATAGCCGCTGCTGTATTACAAACATGTAAAATTGTGTTTTTTTAGCACAATTTTTGTTTGCAGATTGGGCGGTAGCCCATTTGGTTGTGGCACCCTGACCAGGCCGCGCCTTCTCCATAAAAGAAGTCACATAACCACACTTTTTGCATTCATATTCGTATATCGGCAATGATTAAACCTCCATTTATATTGTGCTGATTATAAGCTTGGATTAAATCTATTTTACCACAAGATTTAAAAGTTTGTTTTTCACATAAATTGATTTTATAACCTGCTTTCCATCTACATATCTTTCTATTTTCTTTGATTGCATGGCTAAATCCTTTATCTCATCTTCACTTATATTTACAGAAATTTCCATTTTATCTCTTACTTTTCCATTGACCTGAACAACCAGGGTAATAATATCCTCTTTGATAAGCTTGCTGTCCCACTTTGGCCAGTTCTGCCTATGGACACTGTTCTCATTACCAATGCGATGCCAGAGTTCTTCCGTGATGTGAGGTGCTATCGGAGCAAGTAATAAAATCATGGTTTTGACAGCATCTTTCCATTCAGGAGTATTTATCAGAGGCGTCTCTTTCAGCTTGATCAGTTCATTATTAAATTCCATGAGTGCGGCAATCATAGTATTAAACTTAAAAGAGTCGATATCCTCTGTTGTCCGTTTAATCGTTTTATGGGTTAACCGTTTTAATTGAAGGATTTCTTTTTCTATCGGCTTCCCTTCAACATTTTTTTTATTCAGGACAGTATTCCAAACACGATACATGAAGCGGGACGCACCCTCTATGCTACGGCTATTCCACGGTCCACCTTCATCCCATGGACCGATAAACATTAAATAAGTTCTTACAATATCCGCTCCATATTCTTCGATCAGTTTATCCGGGCTCACAACATTTCCCCTTGATTTACTCATTTTTTCCGAATCTTCACCTAATATGATTCCCTGATTGAATAGATTCAACATCGGCTCATTGAAATTCACCAAGCCAATATCTCTGAGAACCTTTGTAAAAAACCGTGTATAGAGCAAATGCATAGTTGCGTGTTCGATTCCACCGGTATATTGATCTACCGGCAGCCAGTATTCCCCAGTTTTCTTTTCAAAAGGCGCTTTATCATAATATGGACTCAAATAAGCATATTGGTACCACGAAGAACAAATAAAAGTGTCCATAGTATCGGTTTCCCTTTCAGCATCCTTTTTGCATTTCGGGCAGGTAGTTTTTAGAAATCCTTCATGAAATTTAAGTGGGGACTCTCCGGTTGGTTTAAACTCTGCGTCTTCAGGAAGAGTTACCGGCAGGTCTTCATAAGACACCGGTACCATGCCGCAATCTTTACAGTTAATAATCGGTATTGGAGTGCCCCAGTACCTCTGGCGGCTAATCAACCAGTCGCGCAAACGGTAAGTAATAGATTTTTTCCCACAATTTTTTTCATGCAAATATTCGGTAATAGCTTTTTTTGCATCTTCATTTGAGATACCATTAAAACTGTCTGAATTGATTATTTCCCCTGCGTCTATATGTGCCTCTGTTAAGTCTTTTCCGTCCCAACCGTTCGGCGCTACTACTACTGTGATATCAAGTCCATATTTTTTTGCGAACAGGAAATCCCTCTGATCGTGAGCCGGAACGCCCATAACTGCTCCGGTTCCATATTCCATCAAAACATAATCTCCGATCCATATTGGAATTTTTTTCCCAGAAAGGGGATGAACGGCAAAGGAGCCGGAGAAAACACCTTCTTTTTCTTTATCTACCGCTAATCTGTCAATTTCTGTTTGACTTTCAACACCTTTAATAAATTGTTCAACTTTTCTCCGGTTATCCAAAGTTGTGAGCTTTTTAACCAGCGGATGTTCAGGGGCAATTGCCATAAATGTTACACCATACAATGTATCCGGCCGGGTAGTAAATACCGTCATAGGATCCCCTTGCTCCGTCATGAATGTAATGTCCGCACCTTCACTTCTCCCAATCCATTGTGCTTGCATTTTAGTAACCCTGTCCGGCCAGTTGAGTTCGCTGAAATCCAGTAATTCATCTTGATACTTTGTAATTTTTAAAAACCACTGATCAAGGCTTTTCTTGATAACCGGCGTTTGACACCGCTCACAGTGACGATCATCTCCCCAAACCTGCTCACGAGCCAGAGTGGTGTTGCAATTAGGACACCAGTCAACAGAGGATCTCTTTTTATATGCCAGTCCATTTTCAAGAAATTTAAGAAAAAACCATTGATTCCACTTGTAATAGTCCGGATGGCAGGTAATTATCTCTTTATTCCAATCAACCATGGTACCCATTGACTTTAACTGATCACGCATTCGCTCGATATTCTTCATAGTCCACTTATGGGGATGTATTCCCAGTTTGATAGCCGCATTTTCAGCTGGCAGACCAAATCCGTCAAATCCCATAGGAAAAAGAACATTGTGTCCTTTCATAAGCATATAACGCGCTTTCGCGTCTGAGGGCGCAATGGCATACCAGTGCCCTATGTGGAGGTCTCCACTCGGATAGGGGAACATAGTAAGAGCGTAATGTTTGGGTTTTTTAGAATTAGTGATGGTATGGCACAGGCCATCTTCTTCCCATTTTTTCTGCCACTTTTTTTCTATCTCTTGATGGTTATATTTTTCTTCCACTTGAGTTCCTTTTAGCATTTTAATTACACATCATTTAACAGGGTAATTTATTTTGTCACGAAGTCACCAAATTCAATAAATTTTATTTTATTCAGTTCTTAGTGAATAGTCGAGTATAAAATTTTATTAATTACTAAGGAAAACATAAAATGAACGTTTTCAGGATTGCGACACAGCCTGCAAGCTCAGTGTGACATAGTACCCTTGTGGCAAAACTGAGCTTAGCAAATTTATTGTGGTTGCGGCTCTGCAACTCTATGATATTATGAAGCGGAGCCCCGTTCCAGTAAAGTTAGTCCATTAAAATAATTACTTTGCACCCAAATCAAATCCCATTGACATATAGACACCCCTTTGCTAACTTAAACAGAATAAAATAACAGTTAAGCCGTTTACAGGTAATTTATATTCAGGTTGTCCAAAAAGATGTTTCTCCATTTGTAGTTCCTCTTTAATGCGGCTAATAAAAAGCAACTGAAGACGGAATTACAACCTTTTACTACGTTGCGGATAGTTTTCGGACAATCATAGCGGATTCAAATACAAAGAATCGGTTTAACTGTTACAAACCAAAACAAAAAATGTCATGCGAAATTGTTTTGTCATCATTTTATTTTTTCTTTTCCTTTTGAGCCCCAAGGCAGTAATCCCATTAGCGAGTAAGGATATAACCAGGGTTAATCAACCTCTCTCTCAAGGTGTTTTTTTAGTAGCAACTCATGATTTAGGAGGTTCTTTTTTCAGCAATTCCGTTATCCTTTTAGCTAAGTATAGCCATAAAGGTGCGTTAGGGGTTATTATTAACAGGCCCTCAGGAATTTCATTATCAGAAGTCTTGCCGGAATTCAAAGAACTCAAAAAAGATTTAGGCACTTTATTTATTGGGGGTCCGGTTGCAAGATTTTCACCAGTTTTACTTTTGCGTACCGACAGGGAAACAAAAAATGCACATCGTATTTTTGGCAACACTTCTTACAGTACAGACATCCGATCAGTTATGGATTTTGTTATAAATAAAAATTCTAAAGACAGGATGCGCGTATATGCCGGCTACGCAGGCTGGCATGCAGGGCAATTAGAATCGGAAGTTGCTCGCGGAAGTTGGAGAGTGGTCATGGCAGATCAATATACTATCTTTGATAAAGACTCGGACACTATATGGGATGATCTGATGAGAGGGGATACCCCTTTATTCATTAAAAACCCGGGTAAAAAAATCTTGCGAGTTCAGCAATCAAAACAAAAACTTTAAGTTAATTTTTATTTCGTGAATCCTTCAGAAAATAGATGCTTAATGCAATTATGACAAGCAAGGGAAAACTGATAATCAGTACCTTTATAAATTCCACTCCACTGGCAAAAAAGGCTTCTTCTACGGTAAACCTGGCAGGGTAGAAGGATTTTAAATAATGAATTTCTTCAAGGGAATGCCAGGAGACAGCGAAAATGATCAGTGCACTAATAACAGCGGCAGCAGTCGAAAAGATAGACTTAATATCATCACCTTACCTTAAAAAACACCGGAATTTCTGATAATTCCATATCCGAGAAAACATGACACGGTAGCTATAATAGTTGCAGAAGTGGTAACAACCTTATCTAAATTTTGCACCCACCCTCCCATTTTATCAATCGAACCTGCAATAAATCCACTGAACAACCCCATTGCCATGCAACTGCCTGCTCCGAATAAAACAATATATAAGGCACCCATAAATTGATTTTGAGTTTCGATAGCCAAAGCTAAAATTATCGCCCCGCTTCCCGCCAGCCCATGCACAATGCCAATCCCCAGCGGAATGTGAATGTGTTCATGAGAACTGCTTTCCTTATGAGAATGAAAATGTAAATGCTCGCTCTCATCTCCATGCTCATGTGGGTGAAAATGATATTTCTCCTTTAGCAGTTTATACATAATTCTGAAACCAAGAATTATTAGCATCGCGCCAACTAAGCTTTCCAGTTTATTAAATAGTGTCTCATTTACGCCGAGACGCAATCCCTGCATCACTAAGTAGAGAATAAAAATGGCCAAAGTATGTCCAACGCCCCAGACAGCGCCTCTCCTAAAAGCCTGCCATTTATTTCGTGTAGTGGAAGCAATGGTAGCCACCCCTGCCAGATGATCCGGCTCAAGGGCATGGAGAAAACCAAACCCAATGCCTAAGGTGAGAAAAGTCAACAAGTCCATCTTACTTTATCTGAAATAATTTAAATTTTAGAACCGCTGGGAAAGAGTAAAACTGCATTTATTTTATCTTGCAACTTTACTCCCTTAGAATGTCCGGCGCTAAAACTGTTTTTCGCTCGCATAAAAAAAATGGCTCCATCGAAATTCTAACGGGATTTACTTGCATGCTAAACGATACTATTCAAGTTGTCAAGACAGGAGGCAGTTTTTGCATTTACATTAAAGTTGCTTTTATTTTAGATTTTCCTTATATTATATAAAGTTCAACTTTTTTTAGGAGGCTGAAATGAAAAGATCAGAATTTATGTTAGGAGGAACCGATATAAATTGTTTAAAGGCCGGGCAGGCAATGGAAGATAGGGTTAGATGCTGTCATCCAGATAGCTCCTGGAAAGATATAGCAACAGCTATGGTCGAGGGAGGATGTGGTAGTCTCCCGGTTGTAGATAGTGAAAAGGAGCTTTTAGGCATTGTCAGTGAATACGACCTGCTCAAGGTTATTGATGAAGGAAAGGATGTAAAAGATATAAAGACAGAAGATATAATGACAAAAAGCGCTATAACCGTTAATGAAGATACTCCTATTAATGAAGTCATTAAAACATTAGAGGACAAACACTTAATTCGTGTGCCTGTAGTTAAAGGTTCAAAATTAGTGGGGATACTGACAAGGCGGGATGTACTTTTATGCTTTCTTAAAGCTACAGCGGAACCCCCTCGCTGGCTTTAATGAGTTGTTGAATTTCCAAGAAATCTACCAATTGGTCCTGTTCAATTATTTTTTTTCGCTTCTGCTTTTCTATATTGCTCCATTGCCATCGACAGGTTTTGACGGGTTTCTTTTAAATCAGGTTTGAGTTGGAGGGCTTTCTGGAAATGATTTATCGCTTTTAAATACTCCTTTTCTTCATGAAAAAGAGTCCCAAGGTTGTTGTGAATTTTTGCATTTTCAGGATCAACGCTTAATGCCTTCTTATAATGTTTTTTCGCCTCCTCAATTTTCCCTTTCGCATCTAAAATATTTGCGAGGTTATTATGCGCTTCTACGGAAAATGGATTTATTGCTAATGTCTGCTGGAAATAACTTGCAGCCTCCTCCAGCCTTCCTAAGCTATAAAGGACATATCCAAGATTATTTAAACTCTCCCAGAATTTGGGATTATTTCGGATAGCTTCCCTGAAGTAAATAGCTGCTTCTTCAAAATCCCCTTTTTGCTTTAAAACAAGTCCTAAATTATTATAAGCAATTGGATAACGCGAGTTTAGCCGCAAAGCTTCTTTATAATGCTTAATGGCTTCATTCAATTTCCCTTGTTTTTCCAGTTCAATTCCCATATTGTTATGCGCCATCCAAGCTCCAGGATTTTTGACCAGTGTATCCCGCCACAAGGTTTCTTTGTCATGATAAACATACCCCTGTCTCCAAGTCAAAAAACTTAAGACAACCAGAATCAGGAATCCAAGACCGCCTAATATAAAACCTTTTACTCGAGGCGTCTCAATCAAAAAAAGTTTATCCCATCTTTCTATTGCCGAAGCAAAACCACCAACACAAATAGCGATTATACCTATACTTGCAAGATACTGAAAGTGATCTGCAACAAAGGAATACCGCATGGGATAAACATTGATAAATCCGAGGGCGGGAAAAAGTGTGATCACAAAAAATGTCAATCCCACAACTGGTCCACGCCCAAGTTGTTTCTGAAAATACCAGAATACAAATCCTGCGGCTGAAACTCCCAGAAACCGAATCCACTGAAATAAATCAAAAACATCCATTTTCCATCTCGGATATATAAAAGTCAGGTTCATCGGCCAGATGAGTTTAAAAGCATAAAACCAAACAGCATTGCCGGCCAAAAGAAACCGCTGTAAAATTGACAAATGCCATTCTGCCCCCTCAGCGCCTACATGTCTCACTTCATACCAGATAGTCAACATGCCCATTCCTAAACCCAATAATATAAACGGCACAAGGCGATAAATATCTCTTAACCTAATCGAAAAGCCCCTGAACCATCTAATAATGAGTAAACATACAGGCAAGCTACTAGTGACCGTCTTACTTAGTAAGGCCATGAGAAAAAACGCTATGGCAGCAAAATAACAATGCCTTTTTTCATTTTCATCAAAACGAATATAGCTGTGTGCTGCCAGGAGATAGAAAAGTCCAGAAAGAACATTCTTACGTTCGGTAATCCAAGCGACAGACTCAACGTGTACCGGGTGAAGTGCGAATATTGCCCCTATCAACCATGCAGATCTTACTCCCAATTGCTGCAACAACAACCAAACCATCACAGAATTAATCGCATGAAGGAATATATTGACTATGTGGTATCCCACTGGATTTAAGCCCCAAAGATGATACTCTATCCAGAATGAAGTAAAAACTAAAGGGTAGTATTGAGGGCTCTCTGAGGTAGTCCATATCAGCCAAAGCCCGTCTATAGATTGCAGGAGGGGATTATTAGAGACATAAAAATCATCATCCCATATGAATCCACCGGTAATTGCTGGAAAATAAGAAATAAATACTAAAATAAGAATGGACAACATTTTTATCATAGGAGAAATTAGTTTAGGATTTAAACCTGAAATATGCAATTGGAATTGCAAGGGTATTGGGAATTGGATGCTCTTGAGAAAAGCCCGTGTAGTCTCTCTCAGTTATTTCGACCGAGGTAAAGAATTTACTCAGGATTGAATTTTGTAAGTTGTTATTTATATTTTTTAACTATATCATTGACAAGTGCGCTTGTTGACAAGCCCTCGACTATGGGAACGAGTTCCACTTTTCCTCCATATTTCTCTACAATATCCCGTCCTACTACTTGTTCAATGCTATAATCGCTGCCTTTTACAATAATATCCGGTTTTAGTTCACTAATCATGTTTTCCGGAGTTTCCTCGGAAAAAATACATATATAATTAACATATTTAAGAGCCGCTAAAATATTTGCTCTTTCCTGTTCTGTTTTTAAAGGTCTGCCCTCTCCTTTTAATTTTCTTACCGAAGAGTCGCTATTTAAAGCAACAATCAATATATCTCCCAAATTCCGTGCTTTTTGGAGGTATTCAATATGACCTCCATGAATAATGTCGAAACAGCCATTTGTAAAAACAATTGTTTTTTTATAGCTTTTCGCCTGGCTTACAATTTGTTTTAATTCATTTAACTGCAATATATTTTGCGCTCCCCGTATAACATTTTCTTCTAAAAGTTCTTTTAAACCCTCTTTATGAATCACTGCTGTGCCCACTTTTCCGACTACTGCACCTGCCGCTATATTGGCTATTTTAGCAGCATCTAAAAAATTTAAGCCGGATAAAGTTGCCATGGCAAAAGTGGCAATAACAGTATCACCTGCCCCGGTTACATCGTAAACCTCCTTAGCTTCAGTAGGGATATGAATTGGTTCATTGTCTCTTTCAAACAGGCACATGCCATCTTTTCCTCTTGTAACCAATAAGGAGTCAAGTTGAATAGAGTCCATCAATTTTTTAGCTGTATCTGTCAAATCATAATTACCTCTGCTATTTTCTCCAGAGGCCATTTTTACTTCTTGTTCGTTGGGCGTTAATACATTTCCACCTTTATATTTCAAAAAATCTTTTCCTTTTGGATCCACAAAAACGAGCTTCTTATTCTCTTTTGACGTAGTCATAATAGTTTTAAGAATATTATCTGTTAGTAAACCTTTTAAATAGTCAGAGCAAATAACCCCGTCTACTATAGGAATGGTTGAAACAAGATAAGCAATTATCTCTTTCTCAATTTTATCTCCCAGATACCTTTTATCTTCTCTATCAATCCTTATGATTTGCTGACTATGGGCTATTACCCTTATTTTATTTATTGTAGGTCTATGATCAAATCTTTTAATTCCATCACAGTTTATGTTTTCTTCTTGGAGCAATTGGATCAGCTTATCTCCTTTTTGATCCTTTCCAATAGCGCCTGTCATGAATACATCGCAACCCAGGGCAACCAAATTATTAGCAACATTTGCAGCACCTCCGGGTATTAAATTTTCAGATTGAACTTCTACCACTTGAACAGGGGCTTCCGGTGAAATTCTTTCAACACTTCCCCATATATATTCATCCAAGATTAGATCACCAACAACGAGTATTTTAATTTTTCTGCCAGAAGAAAATAATTTTTTAAGTTGTTCATTCATAAGAAATTCCTTAATCAGTTAGCAATTATAATTTAAAATTCTTCATTGATAATTGACTACTGACAATTGATTTATCCTGTTATCCTATGTAAATTTATTTGAATAGTTCTTTTTCTATTTCCTCACAAATTATATGACCAATTGTGATATGGATTTCTTGAATTCGTGGAGTATTGGAAGACGGCACTACTATTGGAATGTCTACTAATTGCTTGATTTGTCCTCCACTACTTCCCAGCAAACCAATCGATTTCATCTTATTTTTTTTGGATATTTTCAGTGCTTCAATAACATTCTTTGAATTACCGCTTGTGCTAATCGCGATAAGAATGTCCCCATCGCAACCTAAAGATTCAATTTGTCTTGCAAAAACTCGGTCAAATCCATAATCATTTCCAATTGAGGTCAGGATGGATGTGTCCGTAGTTAAGGCTATAGCCGGAATTGAATTTCTTTCTAATTTAAACCTCCCTATTAACTCTCCGGCTATATGTTGAGCATCCGCTGCACTTCCGCCGTTTCCCATTAACAAAACTTTGTTATCATTTCTCAAAGATGCGACAATTAAATTTATTGCCTCTTCTATGATCTCACCAAATTCTTCCGCAACCTGTTTCTTTAATTCCGCGCTTTCCAGCAAAGATTTTTTTATATTTTTAAGCATATAATAATGTCCCCTTACTCACAGCGCGACAAAGCCATAGCCGCAATTCGTTAAGGAAAACCGAATTGGACGGTTTCCGAAAGAAAGCCGTACGAAGGGTTGAGGCCATGAATGGCAGTGCTAAGCTCAGCTTTGCCAAAATTCAAATAGGCTGTTGCCCAAAGTTGCTAAAAAAAACAGATTAGTTCAGATTAGTACTGCAAAGCGTTTTATGGTAACGCATCAATCCGTTTTTTTCAAGCAACTATTGTGTTGTGAAAAAGTTATCTGTTATACTCAACAGAGCAGCTTTCAGCTATTAGCCTTCAGGTCTCAGCAAGAATCTAACATAACTAAAATAACTTAATTTAAAATTATTTATCATGTCTCATCAAAGTATCACAAAAGGCCTCGCTCTTAAAACAGACTCTAAAATAGTCTTTATTGTTTTGGACGGTGTTGGAGGACATCCCTTAACACCAACGGGAAAAACAGAACTGGAAACAGCTCGTACACCAAACCTTGATAAACTTGCTTCCCGTTCCATATTAGGCCTCAGTAATCCAATTGCACCCGGGATTACTCCTGGTAGTGGTCCCGGGCATCTTGGCCTTTTTGGATATGACCCTTTTAAGTCCAATATAGGAAGAGGAGTATTGGCGGCTCTTGGCATTGGGTTTTCTTTAAGAACATCAGACATTGCCGCACGAATTAACTTCTGTACCACAAACAGCAAAGGCATTATTACTGACAGAAGAGCAGGACGTATTCCAACCTCTCTCTGCGCTCAATTAACCAAAGAGCTGGATAAGATAAAAATTAAGGGTGTAGAAATATTTGTCCGTCCGGTACGTGATCACCGGGCTTCACTAATTATTCGCGGGGAAAATTTTGCTGGAGATATCTCAGATTCCGACCCTCAAAAAGTAGGCTTAAAACCTAAACCTCTCACCGGAAAAGATATTGCATCTAAAAGAACAATTAAGATCGTTAATCAATTTATATCAAAAGCGCAGCAAATTTTAGCCGATAAAAAACCGGCAAATATGGTTTTACTCCGTGGCTTCGCTAAATATCAAAAATTTCCTTCTATGAAAGAAATTTATAAATTAAACCCATCATGCATAGCCGTCTATCCCATGTATAAAGGAGTAGCCCGCCTGGTGGGAATGGAAATACTCGAAGGGGCGGAGACTTTAGATGATGAAATCACTGTTCTTAAAAAAAATTTTAATAATCATGATTTTTTCTTTCTACATGTGAAGAAGACAGATAGCGCCGGCGAAGACGGAAATTTCAAGCAGAAAGTAAAAGTCATAGAGGACTTCGATAAAAAACTTCCCAGAATATTGAATCTAAAACCTGACGTTGTCGTTATTACCGGGGATCACTCCACGCCTTCAGTTTTGAAAAGCCATTCATGGCACCCTGTGCCGCTCTTAATCTATTCCAAATTTTGTCGGCCTGATGCGGCTAAGGAATTTGGGGAGTCCGATTGTTTAAGAGGCGGACTCGGGATCATCCATGCCACAGATATTATGACATTGGCTATGGCAAATTCGCTTAAACTGGAAAAGTTCGGAGCATAAATAAAAAGAGGTCAATTTTCAGATATCAGATGTCAACCATTTACCGTCTTACCTAACGAACGGAGGAATCCATATATCTTCGCATGCTTGGCGAGGAAACAAGGAATCATTCCAAAAATCTATAAGAGAGACAAAAAAAAGCCCTGTTTTTCTACAGGGCTTTTTACTTGTATTTTTAAGATCCTCGAGCGAACGACACAATAATCTATGCCAATTCCGCAGCCGCCTTTCCTGATACTTTTTCTTCTGCTACTACTACTGTCTTCGCTTTTGAAAGTTCCGCCAGCCAGAAGACAAAAATACACATAAACGTAAATACAGTAACAATGATAGTAACATACGTTGCCATGAATCCAACGGGTTGGCTGAACGCGTCTCGGGACATATCTCTCACCACAGCGTAAACATGCCAGTACTGTCTCACACTTGAGCGGATAAATCCCATTAAACCCATAAGCCATGCAAAAGAAACTGCCAGACCCATCAATATATACTGAGAAATTGCAGGCATCTCACCCCAAACCACTTTACCTTGTGTCTTTGCTCCCTTATACATGTAGCCGTCAATGATAGCACTTATGACGCAGAGACTTAGTGTTGTAGTGACTTGGGGCACAGATAGGCCGATTCTGATATTAGCAGGTAGAAAGTATCCGTATACTCCAAGGCCGATTATATTAACAGCGCCCATAAAAAAGAGGGCGGCCTGTAATGCATTTCCCTGGCTTACCCATGATACTGTAGCCACTTTATTCCCACGTCTGTATAGCAAAAAGCATAAAGCCGTAGTGGAAATCATGATGTTAACGGCTGTGTTTTTAGCAGACATAACTCCAAAATATCCGAGGTAATGATGGTGAGCGCCGCCCAATGACTTTAGCTCTTTTCCGGTTAAAACCAGACTATGAGGTGTAAACCAGACTAAAAAAGCTCCGATCAACGCAATGGCCATATACTTCACATAACTCTGGTATCCCGTTATGCCTCTAATTCTTCCCATTCCCAGCCACAAATAATAATTTATGCTGAGGAAGATGGCACCTATCAATAACGCCTGGATAATAAATACCCAGGCAAATAGACCGCCCATGAGGGAAATTCCCATCTGCTGGCTATACCCATAAACCTCTTTCATCAACCAGTAACCCGCAAATGGAAGAGGTAACATACCCGATACACAAATTAACATGGAGGTGTAACCCATCCAGTCATAATATTCTTTTTCTTCTTTTGCCTGGGCAGCAAGATAACGATAACCAGCATAGGCGGCAACAATAGCCCCTCCTAACGCTACATTAGCAATCAACCTGTGCAAGTTCACAGGGTTCCACAAAGGACCTCTTATGGCAGCCCAAACATTCCCTAAAAACGCGCCTGTTTCCAGATCAATGCCGGACGGGGCCATTGCAAAGGTAGCCCAGGCATTTGAAAGACACATAAGTGTTAATCCGGCCACATTCAGCATTAACCCTATACAAAGGTGAAGCCATTTGGAAAAGGGACCCTGCATGGCATTCCATCCGTAATAGTAAATATATAGGAATACGCTTTCCGCAAAGAAACAACAAGCATAAATGAGCATCTGCGGTGAGAAAATTGATGCTAAATACCTGATATAATCAGGATACAAGGCAAGAAATAAAAAGAACAGCAACCCTCCTAAGAGAGCTGTAACGGCAAAAGCAGTAATGCTGATTTTCATGAATTCATGAGCCATCTTGTCATACTTTTTCGCCATCTCAGGATCTTTTGTGCCCACTCCAACACCTTCAATAACTATAACGAAAATAGGTACTGCCACAATAAATGCGGCAAAATAAAGATGCAGTTGAGCTACCATCCATATTGCCTCACGACTTCTGAATGAGGTAAATACTGGATAATCCTCTTCTTTTAATTTTGGAGCCGGCATCCCAACAGGCTTAGCTTTTACTTCTGCCGCAACAGCGGCCTCCTCTTCAGCAGCATTGACGCTACCGGTAGTTACGCTTGAAGATATTAACGTAACCATTAAAAGAACAATGCCTACAAATATAAATTTTGTAAAATTTTTTCTATCCATTGCTCCCCCTCCTAAATAAATTTTATAATATTTTTTTTTAACAGCGACTGAACTGCTGTCTCACTTTTTGCCATTTCGAACCCTTCGCCTTGTCATTCTGAGCTAAGCGAAGAATCTCACCATTTGGCTCAAGCAAAGTCCGGAAGAAATCTTTACCCTCAACAAAGAGAATTCATCAAGATTTCTCGTTCCAATTCGAATAATAACAAAAATGAACTTTTCGGTCAACTATTAACTGTTGTTTTGTTTCCTTATCCAAACAAATTCCAAACCAAGGACTAATACAAAAACAATCCCGGCAACAGCGTACCTTGTATCTGAAATTTGAGGCTCTAATATCAGCCAGTACCAGGTGGACACATTTCTTTTCGTACCAAAATCTCCATCTGACCCATCCTGTGCATGAAATGAAAGTGGCAAAAACTTACCGGTCTCTATTTGTAACTCTTTTTCATTTCCGGTTTGCATTTTTCTCTTCATTATAACTCTCCAGCGCCCGTCGTCATAAGCGGCTTTTGTCTCAATCGGGGTCGCTTCGCCAACTACTTTTGTTTTGAATAATCCCTTTGCTTTCAGCAAAACTGTTTTCATGCCCTCTGATTCCCAGAACCACACACCTGCAGCTCTCTTTTTATCTCCACCGACAAAATAGGGCTTTTTTGTGGGATCTGACGGCATTTTCAACGGAAGTTGCAGATAAAAGGCATCTCTGTACTGCAGTGGATATACCTTATTTGGAGCTAAAGGGCTTTTTGTGGGATCATCCCATTCAAAATAAAAGGCTACATCTTCACCATTGTGAAGGGCCTTCATATTAACATCATGAATAGTTGTCCAAAATTGACGCGGTTCAATTTGATACTGACCGAGAAGTGGGAAAAAATATTTTTGCGCGCTTTGCCATTTAGGATCTTCAAATTCCATGGGGATATCCCCTTCTACTTCAACGGCCCTTACAATTTCTTCTACTACAGGTCTTTTCTTGGTAGGGCTTAAAGATTCAATAAAATTCACCATATGCCAGGACTTTTCATTATCAAGCTGGTCCTTAAAAGAAGGCATCGGCGTTCCCATAACGCCAGTGTTGAACCTCCTATAAATATCAATTCTCCTGCTTCCACCTCTAAGATTCCATGGTTTTGTAAAGTTCGCAGGCCGAATGGGGAATTTCCAATCATCCTGCAGCCCCGGCATTGACGGACCGCTTGCCTTGCCGCTCTTACCGTGGCATTTCCAACATTCCAGCTTTAAATATAACTCTTTACCTTTCTCAATACTTTCAGGTGAAGATGCTACTTCAGGACCCACTTCTATTTCCGGCAATGCCCCCTTTTTCTTCTTTACCCATCTCGCGAACTTTTTGGAAAAGGTTTTAATATACAGAGCCACGTCTGAAATTTCCTGATCTGAGATTACATTACGCCATGCCGGCATTCCTGTTCCATGCAAGCCGTTAGAAATCGCGTCAAAGAGGTTTCTGTCAGTAGGAAGCTTTCCGCTAAGCGTTGTTCGAATTTTAAATTTCCCTTTGGTAAAATCTCGCGGCCTCGGTCTTAATCCGTCAGCAGCCGGGCCCTCTCCATTCCCATCCCAATTATGGCACCAGACGCACCGTTTTTCATATACGATCTTTCCGTTTTTCGCGTCTCCCGGGGGCATAGCCCTTTCAGCAGGGGCTGATGCTTTCTCACCCTCTGACTGACCCATGATAAATGGTAGTAGTAATAAGATCAGAAGAAATCTAAAGCTTTTCCACTTCATAAAAAATCTCCAAATTAAATTTTAAATAAAAGATTATCCCCGTCAACTTCAGTGATAATTTATAATTATGAAAAAGTTCTTGGCGTAACCTGGGGTGGTGTATAATCATACAAAAACAGTATTACTTTCCAGATTTCCTTTTGAGTCAGTATATTTTGCCAGATCGGCATTGCAGACTGCCACGGCCAGCTTTCATCAGGTAATCCCGGTCCTCCGGTACCAATCCGCCAGAACAAGAATGCCTCCTGGAGCATGGCAATTGTCCCCACATCCTGAAAGTTCGCGGGGACAGGGTTTAAATTAAGAGCCGTCATCCCTCGGCCATCCAAGAAATCTCCATGGCAGAAAAAACAATTTTTGAAGTATATAACTCCCCCTTCTAAAGCTAATTGCTTAAATTCTTCCGGATCTGACTTTTCGTATTGCCGGTAAGGGTTTTCCAATGAAACCAGGTTATGGGTTTCTCCAAATATTTTGATTGTTGTGGGAGGAGCCGGGTGGATAACCCGCAATGCTATAGGTTCGGGGAATTTCGGAGTCATCTGATTATACCCGACAAAGGCAAATAAAAAAGGGAGTACTGAATACATGGTATATTGCCCCATTTTAATAGACGCTTTTTTCTCCGGGTTAAATATAAAGTTTGCCATTGGCCGTATAGTTTCTTCAATTTTCTCTGCGCTTGAGGTGTAGTATAAAACAACACCCACAAAAATAAAAAAAATGTACATATATTGAATGCTTGAAGGTAAAATATTGGAAGAAGACTCTTCAAACAGAATGCCTTTAATATTGACCTCCACAACTCCAAATAATGTCACCGCTCCAAACAGCGCAATAAGAGCCGCATACAACCCTACCGTAACAAGAATACCTTTTACAAATGAATTGAGCTTCATCTCACCTCCGATAACTTATGGGACACAAATTTTCGCGGATAATGCAGATTTATAATTTTTTCTCCCACATAAATCCTATTAATCTGCGTTTATCTGCATCCTAAATAATATAAAATAAAATTACCCCTTTGGTTTTAACCCTTTAAACTTATACTTAAATTTTTCTTTATCCCACCGCAAATCTTTTTCAGGATCTGTTATCGGTTTCACCGTAACATCATTCCCATCGCGATCCTGGAAAAAAGCAACAACAGAATCACGCTCTATGGCTGACAAATATATAGGAGGACTAACAGTAACAGGCATCGGACTTACTGTGTCGTTTGTGCCCGGCTTGCCAAACCCTACCACAACATAACAGGACGGGCATTCTTCCGATTCATGTATATATTCCACTCCGGTTGTTGCGTGTCCTTTGTAACTCGGGTCTTCAATTCTTTTAATTGCTCTATTAGTTACTCCATCCAGTACAGGCGCCCTGCCCCCAATTCTTCTATGGCACATTGGGCACTTTCCTCTTCCCGGCTCCGCTTCTGATCCAAAAATTTCTCCACCAAGCTCAACCATCTTATCGACAGTATCAATGCTTCTCAGATCGATAACAGGAGGCGGTTCTCCTATAGCTTGCGGTACCAGATTCGAAGCAACAGCAAAAATCATCATCATAAAAAGTCCAAACCCTAAAAGTTTTAACAACACCATGAAATTTCTCATTTATTACAGTCTCCCTCCTTTTCCTTTTGGCAAAACATTGAGCCAGTACCAGTCTGTAAATGTATGGGTTAATCCTTTTTCATTATTGCTCCCATCCCATATAGAAAACGCTATAGGGGAAGCTTTTCCTATTTCCAA
The DNA here is from genome assembly GCA_964394335.1 of uncultured Nitrospinota bacterium. Lineage (GTDB taxonomy): Bacteria > Nitrospinota > Nitrospinia > CAJXCL01 > CAJXCL01 > CAJXCL01. Next base: position 20,840 of record CAYMVZ010000036.1, read on the forward strand.
TTTAGCATCATCAGATCCAGTAGATTTAATCGGCCGTTTCATATAAACAATCCATCTGCCTTTGTCATACACTACCTGCTGGACAATCGAAGACTCATCAGAGTTCGAAGCTTCTGTTTTTCCACAGGGGTTACATGCGTTTTTCGCGCAGGGATTGCAGGCATTCTTAGCACATGGATTACAGGCGTTTTTCGCACAGGGATTACATGCATTTTTGGCACATGGGTTACACGCGTTTTTTGCGCAGGGATTGCAGGCATTCTTAGCACATGGATTACATGCGTTTTT
>CAYMVZ010000037.1:0-21107 GCA_964394335.1 uncultured Nitrospinota bacterium
CCTTTCCTCCCCGTGCTCCCGCACGGGGTATCCAGGGTTGTTTTCTCATGAATTTAACAAATGAACAAATAAGCAGATACAGCAGACATCTTATTTTGCCGGAAGTCGGGGTCGCCGGGCAGGAGAAGCTGCGTGAAGCCAAGGTTCTCTGCATTGGAAGCGGCGGTTTGGGGTCGCCAATCATTCTTTACTTAGCCGCGGCTGGGGTAGGAAAATTAGGAATTGTTGATTTTGATAATGTCGAATTAAGTAATTTGCAGAGACAAATTATCCACGGAGAAGAGTGGGTGGGAAAATCTAAAAATGAATCTGCTAAAAGCTCAGTTAAGGCTCTAAACTCCGACACAAAAATAACAACTTATAATGAGCGTCTTACCTCTCAAAATGCTATGGGAATAATAAAAGAATATGACATTGTTGTGGACGGTACGGATAACTTTGCCACGCGGTACTTAGTCAATGACGCAACTGTTTTATTAAAGAAGCCGAATGTTTACGGATCAATATTTCGTTTTGAAGGACAGGCGTCTGTTTTCTATTCTGAGAAAGGACCTTGCTATCGCTGTTTATACCCAGCTCCTCCACCACCCGGGATGGTGCCCAGTTGTGCCGAAGGAGGAGTCCTTGGTATATTGCCAGGAATTATTGGTTTAATTCAGTCTACTGAAATTATTAAATTAATTTTGAGTAAGGGAGATTCCCTTATCGGCCGCCTTCTGCTGTTTGAAGCCATGCCTATGAAGTTTCGCGAACTAAGTTTAAAGAAAGATCCTGACTGCCCTGTTTGTGGTAAAAATGCGACTATCAAGGAATTGATTGATTATGATGAGTTCTGCGGTGTAGGAAGAGGTGAAGAAGATGCCAGGGAGAGAGATGCCGCAATAGAAATAACCACTCATGAACTTAAAAAAATAATCGATCAAAAATCGTCATTCACATTGATAGATGTTCGTGAGCCTCACGAATACCAGATATGCCGGATTGAAGGAGCCACGCTTATGCCCCTTGCAACTATTGCGAACCAGATGTCTGGGTTGGAGCAGACAGGTGAAATCATTACTTACTGTCATATAGGTATGAGGAGCTACAAAGCCGCTGAATTCCTTAAAAGCATGGGTTTTGGCAAGGTTAAAAGTTTAAAGGGAGGAATAAAATCCTGGTCCCGGGATATAGACCCAAGCATTCCGGTTTATTGATTCAGGGGTCATGGGTCAGATGCCAGGGGACAGTTTTTTTGAAAGTGTTTAGCGAACGCATTCCCAGCTGCTTGTTGCGGGGTTAGAGAGCGAACTTAAAAAAATTATACTTTACACTGAAGATCCCTTGCGGCAAGCCGCAGGGAGCTTCAATCCTGATCTCTTAACCCCACCCCCTGATCCCTTTTATATTTTTTAAGTATGGATATCCAACACAAAACTGATTTCTTGGTAATTGGTAGTGGAATTGCAGGTCTTTTTTATGCTTTAAAGGTTGCAAAATATGGGTCAGTGGCGATTGTCACGAAAAGGGATATTGAAGAATCCGCTACAAAATATGCCCAGGGAGGCATAGCTTCTGTTACCTCTTCCGACGACTCCTATAAACTCCACATCCAGGATACGTCAGAAGCAGGCGCCGGTCTTTGCAATCAGGAGATGGTCAGGATAATAGTTGAAAATGGTCCGGAAATGATTAAAGAGTTGCTGGAACTGGGAGCTAATTTTTCTCGGTCAGCAGGAAAGGAAGGATCAGCCGATTTTGATCTTGGTATGGAAGGAGGGCATTCGAAGCATCGAATTATTCACGCCTCTGACCTGACAGGGCTGGAAATCGATAAAGTATTAGTCGAAGCGGTTAGGAAAAACGAAAATATTCAGGTTTTTGAAAATCATATTTCAATTGATCTTATCACTCATTCTAAAATTTCTTCCCGGTTTCAACAAAATAACGGAGAAGACACGGCTTTAGGTTGTTATGTTCTCGATAAAAAAAGCGGAACAATCAAGACTTTTTTATCTCCATCAACATTACTGGCAACAGGCGGAATAGGGAAAGTCTATCTTTATACTTCCAACCCGGACATAGCCACAGGAGATGGTATTGCTATGGCTTACCGAGCCGGTGCTAAAATTGCCAATATGGAATTCATCCAGTTTCATCCTACATGCCTTTATCATTCTGATGCGAAATCATTTTTAATATCCGAGGCAGTTAGAGGAGAAGGAGGAATTCTCAGGTTAAAAGACGGACGTACCTTTATGGAAAATTATCATTCCATGGGATGTCTCGCGCCTCGCGATATTGTTGCCAGGGCCATAGACTTTGAAATGAAAAAAACAGGTGATGATTTTGTCTGCCTCGATACAACACATCTGCCCGGCTTCCGGATAAGAGAACGCTTTTCTAACCTTTATAAAAAGTGTTTGAACTTTGGGATAGATATGGCAACTTCCCCCATTCCTGTTGTGCCGGCAGCTCACTACTCCTGTGGAGGTGTTAAAGTGGACAGTTATGGCAGAAGCAATATTCATGGGCTTTTTGCGGCAGGTGAGGCAGCATGCTCCGGTGTACATGGAGCCAACCGGCTGGCCAGCAATTCCCTCCTCGAAGCGCTGGTTCTTTCAAATCGGGCGGCCCAGAATGTTATTAAGGATTTCAAAAAAGTGAAACCTTTTTCTCAAGCCATACCGCAATGGGATATAGGAAATGCCGTGGATAGCGATGAGATGGTAGTGGTGTCCCACAACTGGGATGAAATCCGCAGAATCATGTGGAATTATGTTGGGGTAGTACGATCCGATAAGCGCTTTAGCCGCGCAAAAACAAGAATTGAAATTCTACAGGAAGAAATTAAAAAATATTACTGGGATTTCGTTATAACAAGCGATCTGATTGAATTAAGAAATATTGCTACTGTCGCTGAACTCATTATTAAAAGCGCTATGGGCCGAAAAGAAAGCAGAGGATTACATTATAATCTCGACATTCCATACCGGGATGATGAAAACTGGAAAAGAGATACTATAGTTATAAATCAAGGCGGGAAGCAGGTGAAGATGAAAGTGTGTAGCTCCTAACTCAGGGAAAAAGCAATTTTTTTGAACGAGCCCTAAAAGCCTCTAAATTTTCTGCGCTGCTGTTTATAGTATTCACTCATGGGAGCTAATTTTATAGCCCTGTTAATAGTTTCTATCGCCTTTTCTGTATCCCCTTTTTTGAAGTAGAGCTCTGAAAGGGTATCAATAAATTCCGGTGTATTGGGTTTCAATTCCAAAGTATTAAGAGAAATTTCAATCCCTTTATCAAGGTTTACAGTTTTTTTGGCATAAAGCCACGCAAGCCTATTTAAGACAAAAACATCATCAGGCTTTAAATCCAGAGAGTTCTTGCATAATCCTATTGCCTTGGTTAACCAGCCTTTTTGAGTATATCCTGTACATAGTCCATAATAAATGCGGTAATCTTTCGCGTTTATCCGCAATGCTTCCGTAAAATGACTAATTGCGATATCTGGAGATTTGTTTTTATTTTGCAAATTTCCTGCTGATAAAAGAGCGTCCAAATATTTTGGATCAATCTCAATCGCTTTCATATAATTCTCAAGCGCTATTGTGTTTTTATTTTCAGCTTCATAGACCTTTCCTAAACCAAGATATCCCCGAGGATCATCTTTTAATAATTTGACCGTTTTTAAAAAGAATTCTTCCGCCTTATCAAATCTTTTTTCCTTTAAGTGAAGGTCTCCCAGGCTGAAATAATTTTCCATTGATTCGGGGCTCATCTGTATCAGTTTTTCATAAATGGGGGTAGCCTTTTCAAACTGGTTTTGAGCTATATAAGATTCTCCCAGCCACTGAAAAAGTTCGAGATCTGATTCACCAAATGCAACAAGTTTTTCAAGTAAGGGGATGGCGCTGTCAGAGTTATTTTGATCTAAATATAATTTACCGAGCATTTTCATGGAAACCCTCTCTTCGCTATCCAATTTTAATGCGGTTTCGAATACCTTTTGTGCTTCCTCATTTTTTTTCTGCTTGTATAAAATTAATCCAATATTTCTATGAACAATGCTTTGTTCCGAATTAATCTCAAGAGATTTTTGAAATTCCAGCATTGCTTTATCGTAAAATTGACTCTTATAAAAAAGCTCACCGAGCCCGTTGTGTGCCCTAAAGTCAGACGAATTAAAATCAAGGGAAAGGTTAAAGGATTCCAGGGCTTTGTCATCAAATCCTTTTAAGAGATAAATTTCCCCCAGCCTGGTATAAGCCAAACTATTAGCTGGTTCCAGTTCCACAAGCTTGTTGTATTCTGCAATAGCATTATCATACTTTTCTTTTTTTAAGTAAGAATTACCTAATCCCAAATGCCCATTAAAATTATCATTATCAACCTCCACCGCTTTGGTAAATTCCTTTATTGCCTTATTTATTTCCCCTTTCTCATAATATACAAGTCCTTGCTTTACATATTTTTCTGAATTTTGAAATAGGAGGTCAATAATCTTGCTATCATTTCCAGTTATTACAAGGAATGCGACAGAGAATAAAACGAAGGCTGTTATTAAAGATGCGACCTTTAGCTTCTGAGAATTTGGCTTAACCTTGGAGACACGTTTTTTTGCAGCCAAGACCTTTTTTTCTTCCTCTTTTTTTGCGAGATCGAGCATCATTTTGCAGTTGCCTTCAAACTGAGCCCCATCGTCTACAATGAAGTGGACAGTCTTTACGTTTCCTTTTGTCAGGCTGTTTTCCTGGAGATCAATTTCATTTGACGCGTTGATGTTTCCTACTATTTCACCTTGATTAATGAGATTGCACGTTTTTACTTGAGCTTTTATCTGCCCTTTCTTGCCGACAATCAAAGTCTCCCCTACTTCCAACTCGCCATCTATATTCCCCTCAAAATGAATAGTTCCTTCCACACATAATGAGCCGTTGAAATGAACACCTTCACCGCAAAAAGAGCCGATATCTAAATTTTCCTTCTTACGCTTTTTCATAACTGAAAAATTGTAGCATAAAAATTAATATTTCTTCAAGAATAATAAAGCTTTTTTCAAGCTGATAAACATCAAAAATATCTTCTAAATTCAATGTTTGCGGAATAAGGATAGAGACCAAACTCGGACTCGATGGAGTTTGAATTAGTAGGGGTGTTTCTGCCGATGGGGATTATGAAACCAAAGGAAAGTTCCGATTCGTCCGAGAGAGAGTATATTGAATTAAAGGATAAAAGGTTTGATCCATCCACTAAGTTTGTTATGGCAACACCACCAATTTGGAGGAGCGGGGTTGCCTGGTAACCAACACCGATAGCAGTATACCATGCAGCCCGATAAGGAAGGTTGGTTTGAGCTAAAAGTTTACTGTTATCGTAATCTTTGGTAGAATCCGCGCCTGATCCGTGGTGGAAAATTTCTCCGCGAAGATCAAGGTCGTTTGGAAATCGATGTTCCAGTCCTATAGTAAACTCTGAAAATTTATTTATTGTATTATCTTCCGGCATCGCGTAATGCCCTTCTGCGCGCAAGCCTAGCCATTGAAACAAATCGCCTTGCAAAGACGCACCAATAATATCTTTATTATTGACCTTCCCTCCGAGTAATGCCCATTCGAAATTAAAAGCAGTCACCGCTATTCTTGCAAGAAATGAAGACCTGTCCAATGCGGGGTTATCGCTCCACCCGTTTGAACTCGAAGAATCAGGATCATAACCGAGTACATTGATCAGTGAGAGCTGAGATAATTCTCCTAACTGCACTTCTACCCTTGCAGCGTCTACCCCTGATTTATAAACACGGTAAAAGGTTTGTGCTGTGAAGGGCCCAAAAAAATCGTTCGGGGTAAAATAAAATACTGTGGCGAGATTAATCGGCTGCCGACCGAGAGTAATGTCCAAATTACTATGAGACAACCTTATGTTTAATCTATCCACAGCGAGAGAAGCTGTCGTTTTTTGATCATCATCCTGTTTCCATTCAAGCGCCGAAGAGCGCTCCACATCAACGGGGAATGTCCCCTGGCTATCAGGAATGACTGATGACGCGGTGCTGGAATTGATAAACTGGAATCCGTTAAATTCAATTGCCGCATGTTCACCGATCTGTGCGTCCAATAACATCCGCCCGATTCCACCGGCGCTTTGATCGCTGTCATTCGCGTAGAATTTTTTATTGTCAGGGTTAACGTTTAAAACACCAAAAAGTCGTATCAACCCGCGGAGGTCTATAGAATTTTGTTCTCCCTGGTACTCATAGAACGCATAGGCAGGCAGGGAAAAATTTATAACAGCGAAAACAGTAATAACAACAGTCTTTAACGATGAAAAAAGTAATTTACAGCAAAGACGCGGAGAAAAGATATTCATTGCAAATTTTTAAAATTGTATTTTTTTGTCGCTGTTTAGTTTTTGTTATTTACAGCGACTTATGCAAGGCTCTGCACAATTATTGTTTGTAAACTGGGCGGTAGCCCATTTGGCTGTGGTCCCCTGGCCACTCTGCGAACTTTGCGATCTCTGCGGTAAACTATTGTTGGTCAATTTTTCCGTCCCGCATACGGATAATACGTTTTGCTCTATCTATAACTCTTTGGTCATGAGTGGAGAATAAAAAAGTGACTTCTTTTTCTCTGTTGAGTTTTTCCATTAGATCCAGCAGGGAGTCTGCAGTGGCTGAATCAACATTGGCAGTCGGTTCATCGGCAAGGATTATTGCCGGTTCAGAAACAATGGCCCGTGCTATGGCAACCCGTTGCTGTTGTCCGCCGGAAAGCTCATCGGGCCGTCGGTTCTCCAACCCTTCCAGCCCCACTTCCTTTAATATAGTCATCACGCGATCCTGTCGTTCTTTTTTTTGTACGTTTTGAAGGGCAAGCACAAATTCGGCATTCTCATAGGCGGTTAGCACCGGTACAAGATTATATGCCTGGAACACAAAGCCTATTCTGTTCCTCCGAATTGTAGATAATTCCGTTCTGCTCAGCGTGGAAAGGTCTTTGTCTTCAAGAATGATTTTTCCACTTGTGGGTATGTCAAGAGCGCCGATAAGGTTTAGCGTGGTGGTTTTGCCGGAGCCCGAAGGACCGCACAAGGTCGCGAAATCACCACTGTGGATTTTGATAGAGACTTCGTTCAGCGCTTTCACTTCAACCTGCCCCTGCCGATATATCTTTGAGGTATTCTCAAGACTTACGATAACATTTCGTGTCATGACTTTTTCTCTTTAAATATTTTTCAAGCTTTCTACAGGCGGTATTCGGCCCGATCTGAATGCCGGATAGAGACCTGCCGCAATAGTCAGCACAAATACTCCACACAGGATAGCGACAGCGCTTTCCCAGTACAACCTGAACTTTATAACCAGATCAAAAAGGACTCCACCCACATCAGATCCCTCTTCATAAAGACCACTAAAGTCAATTCCAATGTTACTCATATACACATAACAGGGAATGGTAATTATTACTCCAAGTATAAGACCTACAAGGCCGATCCATATGGATTCTGTGAGGACAAGCCTGACAAGGCGTCCCGGAGCCATACCAACGGCCATCATAACACCGAATTCACGTGTCCGTTCCAGGACGTTCATTAGCATTGTGTTCAGTATTCCCGCTGCTATCAGCAGTCCCAATAGAATCTGAATGAGATAGTTCATGCCACGGTCAATGGTAATAAATCCAGCAGTCTCCGGCTGTGTTTCGTTCCAGGTTAAAACCTCTACTTCCGGATTTTCTATCATTCTATTAATAACATTTCGAACCTTACCTGTTTTTCTCTGGTCGTCGATGTAAATCGGGACGATTGTTGCCTCATCCTTTTTATAACCGAGTGTCGCGCGAACTCTGTCTATAGGAAGAAGGGCCATGGAGCCGTCCACTTCATCAACTCCGGTTTTGAATATGCCTGTCAAGCGTGTTATTTCGCTGACGATTTCTCCATTAACATCGGTTACGGTGTAGATCAATTTTTTTCCGATCCGCAAATTTAGCTTTTCAGCCATTTTCGTACCTATAACCACACCACGACCATCAGTTCCTTCAAAGAGGGAGCCCTCAATAATGGAACTTATAAAAATATTTCTTTCGCTATTTTCTTTAGCCGGGTCTATTGCTATGAATGTGCCGCCAACATTTTTTATAGCACTGGCGAACATTGCCTGGCCGACAATTCTTATAAGGGCAGATTTTACTTCAGGAACCTGGAGGACAAAGTCGCGGATACTTTCCACATCAGTGATCTTTTTGTCAAGTCCGGGAGTGTCATTGTAGCCCATCGGTTCAATAGTAATATGACCGAACCCCATTGTGGTGCTTCTATTGATTATGTTGGTATAAGCATAATTCCCCATAGCGGTGAAGGAGATGGACAAAAATGTTCCGAAAGCAACTGTAAAGGAAGTAATCAAAGTCCTTCGTTTTCTTCTCCATAAATTACGCCATGCCATTTTGTTTAACATATTAAAAACTTTGTTATGTAAAACATTTGCTAACCGCAGAGTACGCGGAGAGCGCTGAGATTGCTTATAAATTTTCTCTGCGTACTCTGCGATCTCAGCGGTAAAACGTTAATTGATCATCTATAATAAATCGCCTGTACCGGTCGGATAAGGGCTGCTTTAGCTGCCGGGTAGATGACTGCCAGGGCGGCTAATAAAAATAGAAAAATTGTGGGAGTAGCAATTGACTTAAAAGTTATCCGGCAATACCAGATAGGATCCATAGCTATTCCCACCATGGATGTACTGCTTACTAATGAGGACAGGTCTATACCGTGTGTTTGAAAGTAAAATACAACAGGCAGTCCGAAAATTAACGTTAGAACGCATGCCGCTGCAGCCTGGATCATCGCCTCGAAGAAGAGCATGCCGGCTACCCTCCATGGCGAAAAACCGATTGCCTTCATTACACCGAGTTCATGGATACGTTCGAATACATTCATCAGCATGGCATTTAAAATCACCATCCCTATAGCGGTATATATAATAAACATCATGATGAATGTTCCTGCTTCACTGGAATCTATCATCTTGGCGATAATCGGCTGAAGCTGACGCCAGTTCAAGACTTCAAGACCAGAAGCAAGATTCGCCACCTCATCTGTTACTTTTTTGAGGCTTTCTTTATGACCTGGCCGCCTGATGGCGATTTCATGAGCTCCATCAGGCAAAACCATTAGATCGCGAAAAGCCCTATCCGTCATAAAAAAACCCCCGCGGTCCACTCCATTGCCAACAGATTTTAATATTCCACGTACCGAGTAAAGATCGTTAGCCATAGATCCGTCCGTTGCCTGGCTTAAAATAATCACTTCATCCCCAACTCCGACATCAAGCATTTTAGAAAGTTTTTTACCGATTACTACTCCCATGAAATCTTTTTGATCGAGCCATGAGCCGGAGGAGACATGTCTGTTGATCTCAGTAACCAATGGCTCATTCTTCAGGTCGATGCCCCTGAGCCATACACCCGATGATTTGGAACCGGAAGCCGCTAAACCGAAACCGTAAACTCTTTGAGTGGCAGAAAAGCCGTTAGCATAAAGCTTTTCTATCAATTTGTCGGGGTTTTTGATCCGTTTGTATAGATCCGGATCATCACGATAACCTTCCGCGTGTATCTGGATAGTGCCGAGATTCATCCCCACACTGTTATGTACCATCGTTTGGATGAAACCTTCTAAAAAGGCGTCGTAGAACATTATAATAAAAGCGGCGAATGCCATGGCCCCGATTGTTATCAGGGATCGCTGCTTATGGCGGTACACATTACGAAAGGAGAAACTTAGTAGATTCATAATAACCTATCAGTTGCAAAAAAAATCACTCAATAGGAGCTATAAGCCTTATGATTATTGGGTACTAGGTTGTTCACATGCCTTTTTCTAAAATTCACCATCGGTGAAATAAGTAAATCATTTGATTCATGTCATTTCAAGCGCAGCGAGAAATCTTTACGAGCAATGGTTTAAGATTTCTCCCGTTGGTCGAAATGACATTATGCGCAATCTTTCGTCTTATTTTATGCAACGTTTAGGATAAGCTCATTAATTCTAGAAATGATTGCTTTTTTTGGAGTGCAATGACACAGTCATTGCATTTTATCCTGTGCATCCTGTTAATCCTACCCGCTCAGCATGTCCTGTCAAAAAGCTAAGGAACTTAGGAGCATGATTGTCATTCCCGCACTCCTACATGTCGTTCCCTCATGCTCCTGCTGTCATTCCCGAATGCTACCCACATGTCATTCCCGAATGCATTTATCGGGAATCCAGTGAGAGTTTTGATTCTGGATTCCCAATAGGAACACTCGGGAATGACAAGATAGGGCGTAGCCAATAGTGACTTGGTCCTGAGGACCATGTTTTTTATTTTTAAATAAATCCAGTTCATCCTGACCCGCTCAGCGTGTCCTGTCAAAAAATATTTCTTTATCTTTTCCTTTTTAAACGAGCAATGGAGAAAAACGAATCTTTAATCGGGATTTCAAACTCCATATTTTCATAAACAACTTCTGTATATTCACCAGGTTTGTCAATAGGAATAACGCGTAAAACCAATGGGATCACCCGACCTCCCAGGTCCTTAACGTCACTGAATGTCATTGTTCGAACCACTTCCATATCTTCATCGTAAAAAATATAGGACAATGGAATTTTATTTTTTGCCTCTATAGTTAAAACTATTTTACCCCAGACCACTGCGGCCAAGGGCTTTGGGATTAAAGTAAATTCAATAACTGACTGTCCCTTGCGAATACCTTCAAAAGTAATGGTTGCATCATAGTCCTCAGACATCCGTGATTCCTTAATTAGATCGTCATTTGTAAAATGGCTTCCCATCCACGAGCCCCCCATCATCCCTGATGTGAGCCTGATAGTCCGGTCGGTTTTCGGTAAATAAGTGTAAATGTTTTTTCCGTACATCAGGGTAGATGTTCCCCTTTCCTTGAGCGGCGCGATAATCCGGATCAAGGATTTATCTTTTCCGCTGGCCCAGGACTCCAAACGCATGGTCCGGGTATAATGAGCTGTTTTAACCTGCATAGACATAAACCCGTGAGCGGAACTGCTTCGATATAAATCATCAAGCTCCTCCAGAATTCTTAATACTCTATCAGAAGAAGTTTCTGCTGGTTTTGCAATTGACGGGTTTAAAGAAAAGACAACCATTACAGTGCTAATCATTAAGCAATAATAAATTTTTCGCATCAGAACCTCTTTTTTTCTTTGATATTAGCAAAATAGCAATAACAGTTAAAGCAGTTAAAATTTAAGTGTGATTTCCCGCAAAATCTCAAAAAGTTTAGGCGCTGTTGAAGTTGTTACTTTTATAGCGCCTTATGCAGAGCTGAGAAACTGAGAACCATAATTGCGTTCCCTCACTCCTCGCATATCATTCCCAAATGCATTTATCGGGAATCCAGAATCAAAGCAAAAAGGAGCTAAACAATGCCTGAAACTTCTGAAAATCACGGGACAAGGAGGGGAAAGTGGTAAAGATTAAAAGAATCGAAAAGTAAAAGTTAAAACGAATAATTTACTTAATTGAGCCATGGGCAGACTTGAAAATCATTTAGAAGGCATCTCCCCTTGACTGCATTCTAAATCAGGGTTCGGTCGTCGGGTGTCTGGGGTCAGCGGAATACGCAATGACACAGCAGAGCTAAGCTCAGCTTTGGCATTGCACTCCAAAATAAATCAGTATTACACATTCCCAATTGCGCACCTGTCATCTTGTGAAGCTTTGAACATTCAGCTATCAGCATTACACACCCCGCCACGGAGTGGCACCCCTCTCAAGAGGGGAATGACAACACCCCGTCTCCGGAGGCAACACCCTAAAGGATAAACCCCTTCTTCGATATACTCAGGACAGGTCTTGAGATGGGAGTGGTAATACCTTTTCTTTTAAAATTGATTTGGGTCATAAAGGGCCCATGCAAAGCCGTAGAAGCAGCGGGACCTCTTTAAATCTTCCTGAAGTCAAACCTCTGCAGGTAACCACTCCTGCCTACGGTCTTCCGGTCGGTCAATTTACAGAAGTGCCGAAAGGAATGTTCGTAGTCATGAAGGATATCGCCTGAAAGCTGAGAGAAAACAGAGACGAGTGGATAAAAGAGCCTTTTTTCCTGCGGAACAGCGTGATCAATAATCCTAATAACGCCTCCAGGACGTAAAACTCGAACCATTTCCTTTGAGGCTGCCTCAATCTCAGGCACATGCACAAGTGAGCCGGAGGCAAGGACAACGTCAAAGCTGGAATCTTCAAAGGGCAGCCTGGTGGCCGAGCCTTCTGTCAGGTGGGAATCTTCAAAACCATACTTCTTTCTCGCCTGTTCCAGCATTCCACTCGATGGGTCCAGGCCGTACACGTCAAACCCAAAATCCCGGGCAAGCGACATGAGGTAACCTGTACCACATCCAACGTCAAGAAAGCGTCCGGTGGGAAGGTCGTCGAAGGCAACCCTTTTGAGGTTCCTTCTCCATCCGGAAATGGAGGTGGCCCAATCGTATAAACCCGATGCATACCGCGTATAGGTTTTCCCGTCCCAATGCGGAAGAAGTGAACGTTTTGATTTGCTCATGATAATACTCCCCAAAGTGAGTATGCTCCGAACCCAATGAGTCCTACTGCTGTTGACAACCTCAGCATTAGAATCATCTTCCTGGAAAAATAACTCAAGCCTTTTTTTACTAATCGAAAAAATCCGGGATACCAAATAAAATCTCCTATTCCTATCCCCACAAAGAACAGGGGCGCCGGCCAGCTAACAATATCCGGGAATCCCCATTCGTTGAGCATCTCAGCGACCAGAAGCCAAAAGAAAATGAATGCAGGGTTCGAACCGAGTAGAAGCCCAATGCCGAAGTCCCGGAAAGTAGTCCCGGGGCGGTCTGGTTTTTTTTCCGAATCCTCGTCCCTTTTGAGGGTTAGGTGCAACTCTAAAGAACCCAGAACCAGGACAGCAATAGCGACGATCACTGTAAGCGTAGTCCCCAGATGGGTCTCTTCAAAATAGACATGGTAGCCGAAGAAAGCAATGAACGCGCAAATCACGTCAATGATAATGATACCGGCACAGAACGAAACAACATTTGGGACGGGTTTTTCAGGGGGAAAGGCGGCCCGTGCGACCCAAAGATTGGCTGGGCCTATGGGTACGGAAGAAAGAACACCACAAAAACACCCCAGAGTTAGAAAAAAGATTGCGTCCACTAGTTTGGCTTGTGTTCGTGGAGGGGATGGCCAACTGAAACCCAGATTCCTGCTGGAATCGCCGGTGGAACAGGAGAAACCATGCACAACGTGGAACCCAGTCTGAACGACGCAATTTTTTCTCCGACAGCCACACGCTGACCTTCCTTCAAACCGGGGCCACGATTGATTGTGGCCACCATTGGACCCCCAACGATCGACAGGTACCACTTCTGATTTTGATCGTCCTGGAGGGAAACATTAACTCTCTCGTTGGTGAGTGCAGGAAGGGAGGGAGTCTTTCGATAGGCCCAGGGGCGCAATAAAAGTAGCTCACCTGGAATATGCTCTATGCTCTTCACAACCCCGCTGACGGGTGAATGGATGTGGTGATAGTTCTTGTTATGTAGGAAAACATTTGTAAAGTGATAATCATTTGGAATTTCGGGCCCGGATCCACCAAAAACCATCCTCAGATTTCTCACCTCACCCTTCACTTTCACACGAGGTATATCAGATATCTTACCTTTCTCACACAGGAAGCCCTCACACGGCCAAATCCCCTTATCAGACACTGTCGGAGGACTGGCAAAATCCCGCGTAAAAAAGTCCTGAAAGGTTTCATATCTGCTTTTGCCACCACCCGGCACAAATTGGCGATAGTGGAACCACGAACCGAATTGCCACAGACAATATGGGCCAATCATAAAGCGCGAAAAACGGGTCTCGTAGAGGCGCGAGATTGTTGCGGAAATAACTCTCTGGACGGATACCGATAGCCGGCCCCATAGATTGAGGGATAGAAATCCCAAGACTTTATAAGCTGTTACTGAGTGAAATGCCATTTGAGTTGGCTACCATTGTAAAGAGAAGTTCTTTTAAAATTTAAAAAGCTAATTATAGGACTTCCATTTTTGTGATGTCAAGAGAGATTTCAGGACGAAGTGGAAGTTATTTGAAGATTAGCGAAAGAGCTATTTTTTAGGCAGGCCTTTATTAATTTCCCGATACCGATAGCAACTTACAAGATGATCATTAACCATCCCAACAGCCTGCATATGAGCATAACAGATAGTGGAACCAACGAACTTGAATCCCCGCTTTTTTAAATCTTTACTCATATTATCGGATTCCGGTGAGGTTGCAGGTAGTTCAGAGAGGGATCTGAATTTATTGATAATCGGTTTTCCAGCTACAAATCGCCACATATATTCCGAAAACGAGCCAAACGCTTCCTGAACTTCAAGGAACCTCCGGGCGTTATTAACAGCCGCATTAATCTTTAGCTTGTTCCGGATAATGCCGGCATCGGCAAGCAGGGATTTGATCTTTTTTTCTTTGTATCGGGCAACCTTATCAGGATTGAACTGATCAAATGCTTTCCGGTAGTTTTCTCTTTTGTTCAATACCGTACTCCAGCTCAATCCTGCCTGGGCTCCTTCGAGGATGAGGAATTCAAAGAGCTTTCTATCGTCATACTCGGGGACTCCCCATTCTCGATCATGGTATTCCATCATGAGAGGATCTGCTCCCGGCCATGTGCACCTTTTTATTTTTTTACTCTTTTTTTGAGATACCATTTAATCTCATCTAAATAGTAGATTTCATATCATAATACCCCTCTATTATGAATAATAATTCAACCGTATAGGAATTTCAATGTTTATAGATTCCCGATAAATGCATTCGGGAATGACATGCGGGGAGAATTCGGGAATGACATTATAGGACGTCGGGAATGACAAGGCACTGCGAAATGACATTCCTGCGCAAATGTGTCATTCCAACGCTAATGTGTCATTCCAACGAAAGTGGGAATCCAGGAGATGGACAACTGCATTGCAATCGATTGACATATTTGAGAATTAGAAAAGTTGCCGAAGGCCTAACTTTATTCATCCTGTTCTCGAGAATAAGTTCTTAATATCTTCTACTATTAAATAGACGCATGGGACCAAGATTAAAATCAGTGTTGTAGAAAAGGAAATTCCCCAACCAAAGGTCGGGGCTTCTCAGTAGAAAAATGTTAGTAGTAATATGCCAGCTCAATCTGAAGGAAATCGTCATCCCGCAGGCTGTAGAAAGGATCGCTTTCAGGAAGATTAAAGAACCCGCGTGCTTCAAAAGTTGCTTTCCAGTTGTCACCGATACGTCGGCTCGCTTCCAGAGATAAGGCTCTTGAGGAACTGTTAATATCTTGCAAAAAGCCTGCTAAAAGCTCTGTACTGGAAGCATCATTGAGAGCAAGGCGGAGGCCGAACATGGCATCATTGTCAGAAGCCGTTGTAGCCGCGTCGCCGCGGTCGTCATACGCCCACTCGCCTATGATACCCAAATCCATTCTGGTTTCGGCAATACCGACGAATGTGTATTCAAACCCACCAACACTTGCGAAAAAGTTGTCTCCCTGGCCGTTGCGATAGAGAGCTTCCAGCTTCCACAACCATTCACCTGCTACTAATTGCAAATCTAATCCGGTCTGGTTGATCTGTTCGTAATAGGGAATAAAAACCGGATTTCCGTCACTGTCTTCGTCTGAAAGAAGCGTTGGTTCGCGTCCTGTTCCATTAAAATGGTAAATCCCGACATCCCAGTCCCCAATCGTATGGCTGTATCGAACGGCAAAATCTACATGATGTTCTTCGTCGGCATTTTCATATTTTACTCTCTCCGTATCAACCAGTACAGCCGACCGTAAACGGCCCTTTTTACCTTGGAATGTGCGTTCTCGAAAATAGGGCAAGACAAACAGATCCACAACTCCCCAGTCGCGGGGTATGGATAGGTGTATCATCGGCTGCCCAAGTTTATCTTCCCCGTCTATATTCTCTACAAGGTCTGTCTGGTTTATGATGTCCACCAGGTGCACGAATTCCGTTGTTCCCCAGAAGACTTTTCCGATACCTACACGTAGTTCCCAATTGTTGCCAAGCCAGAGAAAGTTTAATTCACGGACATCAAAATGGGTACGCTCGGAATCGGCGCTGTCGATTCTTGCAAAAGGAACGAATGTAAAACTGGAGCCGCTTTCCCATTCGTGGTAGTACTCAGGTTGGAAAGCAAACGATGCATTATCCCTCTCTTGATCGGAAAAGAGCGCGTCATTAAAGAAACCCCTGCCCTCGACAGCCGCATAACCCGACAGCTCATGGGCAAAGATTATAGGTTGATTTATTAAACTAAATACAAAAAATAAAACGGTGAGAGTAAGTTTTATAACTGAGATGTTATTAATCATTGGTTATTTATAATCCGGTTTACTAAAGTAAGTATTACTCAATAATATATCTTAGATCGAAAATTAAGATTTTCTTAAACCGGATACTATCTCTGATAGACTGTTTTGTTCTAAAAATGTAATCGTTTCGTTAAGGTTGGGAATCCCAACCCTGCCTCCGACCTTTGCGCATTTAAGAGCGGCGAGAGCGGATGCAAACTGAATTGTATCCTTTAGTGAAAGTCCTTTTAAAATACCAAATATATATCCACCATGAAAAACATCCCCGGCTCCTGTCGTATCGACAACTTCCACCTTAAAGGATGGTATATTAATAACTTCATCTCTTAAAAAAGTAACGCTTCCCTTTTTACCTAAAGTTATCGATACTACACCGTTATTAATTTGTTTTGCCGTATCTTTTAAAGTATCAATATTTCCTTTCCATCCTAAATCTCTTGCAAACTCCTCCGAGGCCACTACATAATCACAATGTTTAGCAATATCAAGCATCCCTTCGCGCGCTCTTCCGGCATCGAGCATGACCGGGATATTTAAGTCTCTTGCTTTTTGGGCGGTGAACATTGAAACGTCTTTCATCAGGCCATCAAGGAGGAGAAAGCTGGTGTTTTCTAAAAGATTTTCGTTCAATTCTTCTGGTTTCAATTCCATTCCCGAAGGTCTTTTCCAGAATATAGTTCTTTTGCCGCTGTCTTTTTCAATGGCAATAAACGCGCGTTGCGAAAAAGCATTTTCCCTTTCCAGTAAACCGTCTGTATTCACACCTTCCAGAACTAAAGAATGCTTTATTCTTCCTCCGGCATTGTCGTCACCAATAACGCCGTGAAAACGGGTGCTGATTCCCAGACGAGACAGAGCTACCAGCGCGGTTGCCACAGGACCTCCTCCCTGTTCTTCCCATTGGAGCGCTTCCGCCTTCGTGTTGATTTCCGGATACCCGTTAAACAACCCCAGGTAATCCAGGCTGCATTGTCCTATCCCGGTAACTATCATAGGTTGAATTTAACCGCGAAGACGGGTAGACGAAAAGGAAATAAAAAAAATGAATTATTTTTTATCACCGCAGAGTTCGCTGTGAACGCTGAGGAAAACCATTTTTATTTGTGTAGTCTGGTCTCCTACCCCTGTCCTCCGTCATCTCGCTCTTTTCAGGCTGTTTTTGTTGAAATCCTTATCTTGAAGACCGGTTCGAAATTTATACTCGTTCCAAACCAGGAGCGTGCTTTTACCGGACTGAAGGTTGTTCATAAACATTTCGCTCGCCCGCCAGTATTTGTCCAGATACTTTTGATAACCCCTGCTTGTAAGAGTCTTTAAATGAGATTTTTTACGGTCGAAATATTCGACTTTCAATACGCGGTATTCATCTTTGTCAAGCCAGGTTACCTGTCTTGTGTACCCGGAGTTCTTCTGATCCAGAGGGTAATATTCAACGACAAAACATTCCTTCCCGTCATAAACTTCATCGCGAATCCATTTGTAAGTGTATTTTTCCACTTCCTGACTGGAGATATCCTCATAGGCAAACTCACTACCCATAAATGATCCTGACTTGTTGCGTGAGCTAATCCGCTTCACTCTCTTTAAGGCCGGTAGATAAAGCCACTGGTCGTCGTCTCCAACCTTGTGGGTGAAGTTTAAAAAAGCGGTTCCCTTTACGTCCCTGGGAGTATCGAAGATCGTCAGACTTTTATCACCGTCTCCTTTTACCTCCAAGGCACGGATACGCATTTTGCGCTTACTTTCCTGCCCGTGCTTGTTCCTGAGGATCATAAGCATGTTTGCAGTGAAGTCCCCGAAATTTTCGTTACGCAGGTCAGCCTCCTTAGCTATTACAAGCCCCTTTTCCTCAGGTGTTTCAGCTATTGCATGACCAGTTAGCATGAACAGAATTAAAATAAAAAATGTTGATATCAAAAAACGTTTCATGCATGTCCCCCTTTATAATATAGTTATAATTTACCGCAAAGCCGCGAAGGACGCAAAGAACAAAAATGCCTGCACTGCAAATCTATAAAATTGTGTTGTTAGGCAATTGGGCGGTAGCTGGTGTGATTTCGGCCATCCCTGGCCTCAACCCTTCGGGTAGTCTACCAAAGGTAGCCTATCCAATTCGGTTTTCCATACCGAATTGTAGCGGGGGATGTGGAGTCCCCCGCACAGGGAAACCGTTTTGTTTAACTTTTAGAAGTTGTCGACGGGCAACAGTTTTTAAAGAACTCCTGCCAGGATGATCCTTCACAGCTACAATTTTCCATCATAGTTTTGAGAGTTTCCTTGATTTTCTCACCTGTGAATTCGATGCAGAACCCTTTATCGGTTTCCTTAAACTTAATATTACAACAATCTTTTTCCATTTTTTTTCACCTCCTTTGCTTTAAACTTAGACATATTGGTATATGTCTATACGAAAAGACAAAAAATTTTATTTCTTTCCTTTTTGCCTGGAAAACATTTCCATAAAATCCCCACAGCAATCGGTCACGCAGGAACAGTTCATGGAGTAATAGACTTCCTTTCCCTCTTTTCTGTCCGTGACGATCTTCACGTTTTTCAGAATACTCAGGTGGTGGGAGATAGAGGGCTGTTTCATTTTAAAATGTTTGCAGATATCTGTGACGCACATCTCCTTTTTCATCAACAGGGACATAATTTTTACCCTTGTCGGATCTGCCACAGCCTTGAAGAATGAGCAACAATCAAAATCCATTTGAATTCCCTTTAAAACATATAGAAGCATTCCTATACATAAATATATAACCGGTTATTGTTATTGTCAAGGAGTTTTAGAAAAAAAATCATGGTGAGCCTTTCGGTAGCTATAGACAGGCTATACCGTACCATCTTACCGCAGAGGACGCAAAGTACGCATTGGAATGTTTTGTTGTTAGTTTTTTTAATATTTAATCATTAACTTTTAGCATTAGCACCCCGGTCATTTTTGAGGGGAATTTTCACGCCCCGTTCGCTATACTTTCACTCTCCCCCGTACAATAAATTTTCAGGGCTTTCTGTGTTATAAGTAATGGGTAATGAATACGCCCGGTCATGTTGCGCTCAATTTTGTTCTCCTGGGTAAAAAAGGAAAGCCACAATTGCCGCTCCCGGTTGTATTGGGAGCGCTGATACCGGACATCCCTATTTACCTTTTTTATTTCTACCAGAAAATTTATCTTGGCGTTTCTGAAAGATTGATCTGGTCGGATATTTATTTCCGCCCTTCCTGGCAAAACTTCTTTGATACGTTTCATTCTATTCCTATAGCCCTTGCGGGCGGCATATTTGCATACAAGTTTGGGAGAATTCGCTGGGTTCTTTTTTTTGTCAGCATGTTTCTCCATTCACTCTGCGATATGCCACTTCATAATGATGACGCGCACAGGCATTTTTCCCCAATTACCGATTACCGGTATTTTAGCCCTGTTTCTTACTGGGACCCCATTCATTTTGGTGGATTAGTTTCGATAATTGAACCTCTGCTAATGCTTTGTCTTTCTGTTATTATCTGGCGGAGGGATAATACGCGCTGGCATAAGTTAGTACCAGTATTTGTTATTTTATTTTATCTTTTAGGGTACGTTGTTGCGCTCTTGTTATGGAGCTAATTTCTCCATATTAAACCGTAGAGAACGCGGAGAGCGTTAAGGAATGGAAAAAAAAATTATTTCCCGATGGTTTCACTGTTGATCAGCTTTTTGAATTCACCAAACATTTCAGGGTCAAATTGATTAGGATTCTTTGACATTATCTTAATAGCCTCTGCCGAATCGACTGCTCTATTGTAACACCGGTCTGTTGTCATGGCATCATATACGTCCACAATTCCCATTAATCTGGAATGCTTGCTTATTTTTCCACTACTGAGCCCTTCCGGGTATCCTTTCCCATCCATATGTTCATGATGCTCCAGGGCTATTTTTTGAATTTTACTTGAAACATTTTGTTTCGCGAGAATGTCTACGCCATACTCCGGGTGTTTCTTCATTTCAGCAAATTCTGCTTCTGTCAGACTGCCGGGTTTCATTATAATTTTTATATCCACTTTTGTTTTTCCTACGTCGTGCAAAAACCCTCCTTCCCCTAATATTTTCAAGTCACTAATATCCCATTTAAGATGAAAGCCAAAAGACATGCCCAGGGATGCCACATTAATGGAATGGATATATATATAGTCACTATAGGATTTCATCTTAAAGGCCATCGGTAAACTATACTCTTTTTGCAGTACATTCAACATTTCATTAGTCACATTTTTAACAGCCGGGTATGAAATAATTTTACCGTTCCTGGCATTTGAAAAAGCATTTTTAATCACTTCCCTGGAATATACAATGACTTCAGCTTCCCGCTCCGCCTCTTCATAATCTACGCTTTCTTTTTCTTCCTCTCCTTCCGCTTTTTTCTTTGCCTTAATAAATTGAACAAGTTTTTCCACTTTTTCTAACAGCACGTTAAACTTAAAGGGTTTTATAATAAAATCATCACAGCCGGCTTCTATGGCATTGACAATATTTTGCCTGTTAGGCGAGGCGGCCATCAAAACAATTGGGAAATGCTTGCTCATTGTAATGTCATTTCGAATAATTTTGCAGATGGAAATTCCATCACGACCATGCAAATCAATAGCCATGAGAATAATATTGACCCTACCCCGAAAAACTGGTCCACCCTTAAAATTAGTATTGTGATAAA